>NZ_FWWY01000001.1:3019010-3319010 GCF_900176145.1 Sulfobacillus thermosulfidooxidans DSM 9293
GGATAACATTTGCAAAGTCAAGACTTTCTCAGATCTCTTAGATAGAATCCGGTAATGAAGTGAGAGGGGGAATTGGGAAGTCTGAACACAAAAGAGCCTTTCAGATGGGGCAATATCATAACCGAATTCATGAGAATCCGCATTATAGTTGTGAACAGGGTAGAGTAGTTGCGGCCATCTCACGCTATGCGCAGTGAGATGGAGTTCACTAAACCCTTATGGAGTCGGGTTCGCCGTTGGCTCCGTACGCAAGCGCGGAGGTGTTGATGCATCTGCCCTGCGTTTGCTGTCTAAACGAGTTGAACGACAAGATCTCGACCAAGAAGGCCGTCAAAGATGCCAGGGGCATCATCATCAAGGGCCCATCCGGTGGTGGACCGGGATTTTCCGGATCATTACGTCGGTACTGTCCGGAATGCCGCACCGGGTTTAAGACGTGGGACTACAAGCCGTGCGGATGGTATTGGATGCTCTGCCCACGCTGACATGGTGTGACTCCATCCGGAGACTTGGTGATGGGGCGGCTTAAACCCGCGACCTCCAAGCCGGTAGACGCTGAGCGGGTCCTACCCCACCATTCTACGGAAGACTCTATGGGAAGTGACGGCGTATCTTCAACATGACGCTTATCTTCGGAGCTGACAACCGTCAGCGGCGCACACAACGATTGAAGCGGGGAACGATGCGGCACGACGCTTCTCCGTGGGAAATGACCCTGTAACCGCGTCTGACTCCCATGTCTTTCCTATCTTCTGCCAAGCGGAATGACGGACAATTTGGGCATTGACCCCGCGAAACTTGGGAGGATTCGTTCATGTGATGATAGTGAAGAAAAACCGCTCGCAAAAGAGGCGAAGGGAAAAGCCTTGAAAGACTCCATAAAGGTAAGGAACCAAGACAAAACCTTGAGGTAGGAGGACGAAGAATGGCGACGTTGTCGTGTGCCGTGGAAGAATTAAGTCGTCGGTTGAAGTCGTCTTTGAGGCCGTCACCGTGGATTCTTCGGCGTTCGCCCTATGAGTGTGAAGCTGTTGAGGAGACCGATGTACCACATGCGGGTCTCCGCGTACAAGTGATGGATGACACGCTCCCCGCCAGTCATCGTCTTACGTTTTTCTTTCCGTCAACGATGGTGGTCGCGCACGCCGATCAGGACTTTGATGACTGGATCGACATGATCCGGGCCGAACTCGATACCAGCTCCCATCAAGGGCAATGGCTTTACGACCCACGAACGGACGGCATGTGGGTGCATGCGACGGTTCTTGGCCACCAACCGATGGAGAAATATCCTGTGCCTCGCGCCTGGGGTGATTGTCAGGCATTATCGGCCCAGACCGCGTCGGGATTGGCATCGGCCTGCCGTGAACTGCGCCATGCCTTAACCCAGGGATGGGGTTCCTTCCAACGCGAGTCTCCGAATTCCGCTGACCCGGCATTAAAGGATGTAGTGATCATATCACAACCTATTGTGGGGTTGCAGATCACCGTCTGGTATTACAAATTTCCTGCAACGCATTGGTTGCGTATTCTGATTCCCCAAGAGATTGTGGATCAGCCGGAACATTGGGATCAATTCCCCATGCGCCTTCACGAAGACGTCTTGACCTATGGTCATCGATCCTTGTGGCAGTTTGATCCGGACACAGGAGGCATGCAGTTTCTATGGCGTTGACGCGGACGCGGGGGACCGTGATGACAGGAATGAACCTATGTCAATAAAATGGACACCCGAAATTGAGACATTAGCCGTGTCGCGCATGATACGTCGCATCGGCCTCGGCCGGAGTCTGATAATCCAGGGCACCATGGATCCGCTGCCGATTATAGAAAATCTCAATATAGGCAAAGATCCGCCCATTCGGCTTCCTCTCGGCTTCGAAATTTCGTCAGGTGAATGAGCTCCTTTTTCAGGAGGCTATGGGGCTGTCTCAAAAGGGTGGCTCCTGTGGGATAGGGAGACACCATGCGAAGGGCAACAAGCGTCCCTGATCATCCTTGGAGGGCGGTCTGCTTTAGGACGCTATGAGCTTTTAAGCCCCTTAAGAAGACGAGACAATCGCGATCTCTCCTGGTAGGATAATTATCAGTTTAGAGGAGAGAGTGTGCACGATGAGTCAAACCTATTCACCGGAATTCAAGCAACAGATTGAGATGTTCAATGTCATAAGTTCTTGAATCACAAAGATTGAATCACTCAATGCTGTGGTAAGGCTTTCGTTCCAATCCAGCTCTAAAGCCTGGCGCAAAAATTCTCGGTAAGGTAAAGTGCTCATTTTCCTTGAGCGTTGCCACATGGGATAAAAAACGTTTCTAGTCTCCGGCATATGAGGAGGAATTCCTACGTCTTTTGCGATCTTCATTATCGCTTCGATACAGGAAATGTCTACTTGAACTTGGTACATAATCTGATAAGCTAGCGCCTCTGACAAATGCCTCTTCCGTCGTTCGTCAGACGCGCGCTCGTGCTTAAGAGAGAGCCAATAGGCTAAATATGTGCCCGGCTAACACGTCGCGATACTCGAGAAGAATCCGTGCACCGTAGGCCAACAGCGCATCGCCAACAACAAGAGACCGAATGACCGTGGGCGGGGCCCTATCAGCTTTTTTAATAGGGCCGAAACAAGCACATTCGTATCAATGACGAGAATATCAGTTACACTCTTTGTGCCCCATGGGGGTACGCCGGGCTACAGAGATTTCATGGTTAATGTCTTCATCAGACAACCGATCCCTGCCCGATAGGTGAGAAAGTTCCTGTAAACGGTTCAAGGCCCGACCGGCCCGCGCTTGACGCATCGCCATCAGGTCGACCTCGAACGTTTCCTCAGTCACCGGCGACAAGATTGCAATAAGCTTCCCGTTAAAGGTCAGGACGATGTCTTCAGTCGCCGACAGCCATTCACCAAGGCTACGCGTCTTGGTTCGCAATGCCCGGACCGACACGAGTCGCATAATAGATCACCTCTATGATAACATAATGGGGCACAATCGTCATCCACGCAAGTTTCGGTTAGAGGAAGCGGTGATATTGACTGGATGACACCCTCGTGTTGATCTCCCCGGTTCTCCCATCAGTTTTTACGTGCCGACATTTCAAGGAGAACGTCCTTTAATCGTTTGGTAGCCAAGGTATAAACTTTATCCCGGTCCCTTGGGCCAAGTGCAATAATTTCCATAATGATCCGGTTGGTCTGGATGGGCCTATATTATCCGAAACCCTAATCCTACAGAGTTTTGTTAATTCGGCTTGGCATTAACTCGTCCAGTTCAGGATGGATCACGTGCAAAGGCAGGACATCGGAACTATTATTCTTGACGTAAAGCATCAACGGGATTTAAAGCGGCCGCATGCGAGGCAGGAATGGCCCCAGCAACAATGGAAACACCTGCGCCAAATAAGAGACCCAGGCCTCCGAGCCATAGGGGCAAACTAAAAATACCATGGCTCACTTGACTATTTTGCTTGATGACAACATTGATGATGGCACCCACACCACCTCCCAGTGCAATGCCCACGATGGCTCCAATAAGGCCAATAGATAAGGCTTCCAGTAAGAATAAACGAGAAATATCGCGACGTCTCGCGCCAATGGCACGCAAAATGCCGATTTCACGCCGCCGTTCTAATACGGCCATACTCATAACTACGCCAATCATGAGTCCAGCGACAACCAAGGCAATTCCTCCAACCGCGCCTAAACCTGTTTCGATGAGGCTGAAACTTTTATTAATCGAGTGGAGAGCCTGTTGTAGGGTGGTTGTGCTATAGCCCATGGCATCGATGCGATTGGCTAAAGACGAGACTTGCGACAAACTGTCCGCCAGAACGGTTGCTCCGGGATAATGCACATCATGAGGATTGGCCGAAAAGCTCTGAATCCAGTTGAGGGCCGTAGGATAAGAAACGTATCCGATTCCAGAATTCACAAATCCGGTAATTATTACCCGTTGAGGGGGAAGTGGATGAATAGGACCGGATAAGCCTTCTCCCGCAAAAAGACCACCACTCATGGTTTCGATGTGCAGGGTGATCGGCTTGCCTAAAAGTTGGGCAATACGGGGATGGTGGCCGCCTATAAGCGCTTTAGCAACGCTCAAGGGGATGACGATATGTCGTAGGTCATTTGACAAATGACCTTGTACAACTGTCGGGAGAACGCCGGAAATGGACCATAAGTTTCTTGGGGGCAGGGGACTTAGGGCAGCAGTGGTCGATCGTCCGTGATAAGTGACGCCCGTTAAAAAGGTCGCATTGATATAGGCCGCTCGTGCTCCGGGTAGATGAGCAAATTGGTGCAAAGTACGAGAGGTAATGGCGTGTGAAGGGCCGGAAACAACTTGAGGTCCGAAAGGCCCTGAGCCGGATTTATTGCCTTGGGGTGAAACATTAATCGCGGTTAAGGGTCCCAAGGAAACAATCCCCTGAACAACGTTCGACTGTAATCCTGTTCCTAGGCCAATCAATAACACCATGGCGGCGACACCTATGGCAATACCCAATCCCGTTAACAATCCGCGTGTTAACCGTTTGACGAGAGAATGCCAGGCTAACTGATATAACGTCCACAGGCGTATATGACCAAGTCGTTCGGGTTGAATATTTAAAGACGAGCTGCTGTCATGGCGGCTTTCTTCATGAACGATGCCGTCACGGATGCGAAGAACCCGATCGGCATACCGAACAAATTCCTCATTATGAGTGACAATCACCACGCAATGACCGTCCTCGTGAGCCAAAGATGTGAGCAGATCCATAATCTCTTGCCCACTGGCACTATCTAAATTACCTGTCGGTTCATCGGCCAGGATGAGAGGCGGATTGGCTGCCAATGCCCGGGCAATAGCGACGCGTTGTGCTTGTCCACCAGAAAGCTCGCCGGGCTTATGATTCCAGCGTTCACCGAGCCCCACGCGGTTTAAAAGTTCGATAGCACGGCGGCGGCGAGCTTCTTTAGAGACGCCAGCCAGCATCAGTGGTAATTCGACGTTTTCTAACGCGGTCATGTTGGCAATGAGATGAAAGGACTGAAAGATAAAGCCGACGGTTTCACGCCGGTATTTGGCCAATTCATCTGATGTCCAGTGACTGATATCTTGTCCAGATATGATGATATCACCAGAGGTCGGTCGATCCATGCCTCCAAGAATGTGCAAAAGGGTCGACTTTCCGCCACCCGAGGGCCCCAAGACGACCGCCACAGTACCATAGGAAAAAGCAAAGGACACATCGTGAAGGGCGATCACGTTTTCTGTGCCACGACGATAAACTTTTTCGACATGACTGAGGCGAACCAATGGTTCGGATGAAGTAGGCGCGGAATTAAATGGCATCACGATCACTCGGCTTTTTGATGACCAATCCCCCAATGGATCCAATAATGAGCGTGAGAATCCCATAGGTTAACACCGATAATAGCCAATCTGTAAAATGAGCTACTGGCGAATTGGCGATTTTGACAATTTGTTGGAGTTGCGCTGAAGATAGCACATGATGGTGCAATTGTCTTTTCAAATCGTTGGCTGTGACATGAACAAAGAATGGGGTAATCCCAGCTAAGAACCCATAGATGGCGCCGGTCGCGGAGGCAAACCACCCAGGATGGCCTGATGATATTTTGGCATGCTGTCCAGCGATGAAGGCCACCACCAGAATTAAGAAATCTAATATGTAGCTAATAACAAGGGTGTGAAAGGGTGCGATTAAACCTATGAGAAATTGAATAATTCCTAAGATAACTGCAGCCAGCAGATATTGCCAATTTGGACGTGTGAGCATGATATCGATCCTTTCGGAAAACCGCGATAATTATTTATTATACCCGAGCCAATCACTAAAAACTGGCGTTAACGAGTGACCGGTAACGGTCAATATAATGTAAGACGGTCGAAGCTAATGCGGCGTGAGACCACGTTAAAGGGGAGACAGACAAGGGTTCTCCCGTGACCGGATGCAACTGTTCTGGGAGCAGGCCACTGGGAAGCGCATGATTTGCGACCCAAATCAAGGTCTCGCGGGGAGCACGCAAATCACCAATGGTACGAGCCTTGGCAATTTTCCAATCCGCGACCCATAATGTGGAGATGAACCAGGGATTAATCGGCGCGTCATCGTCTCCTGAGCGAAAATAACTATCGCCTTCATATCGTCCAATGCCGCCCACCTCAGTTTTGACGGTTAACGTCGATTCGACGGCTTCCATAGTGCGAACGATTCGCTCATCATCGGCCGGTAATACATCAAAGGCCCACAAGCCAAAGACACTGCTGTCAATGGTCTTGTCAAAGACCCACCGACCATTTTCCCGAACTAAGCCCCTAACAAAAATGCCGCGTTCTTGATCATAGAGCCGGGATAGGATACCTCGTTTGACCATTTGCGCCGTTTTATGGTAACGCTCACTGAGATAGTCATTACCATAAAGGCGGAAGAAGTTGGCGGCAGCGATTAACCCCCCATAGACGGCACTACTTGTGAACGTAAAGATTCCGTAACGTTCTTCCCACAGATCATAACTGGGTTTGGGCAATTCGAGGGCATTATCAATATACCGGGCCAAAAACGCTGCAGCGGGCCGGATAAGCGTATCATAAACAGACTGGGGAAAGTCAATTTCTTGATGATGGACAAAGTCGCGCCAAAGAGCGATCAGGGTCAAGCCAGTTTCGTCTTCTTGAATAGGTAACCGCCGTTCTTTCTGAACTACGTAAGGATGCCAACTCGAACCGACAGTTCCATCCGGATTATATTTATGTCGTAAATATCCTTCGTCGGTGAGAGCATCCGCACAAAACCGGAAGAACGGCCGGACCATTCCATGATAACCCGCTTCCGACATCGTAATGGCCGCTAGTGCCCCGTCGCGAGGCCAAACATAATTATAATGATCCCGGTTGTACTGAAGAATATCCGAGTCCAAAGCGGCCACGATCGCTCCATTGGCATCGGTGTGGACGCGCACCATTAATAAGCTCATATAAAAGAGGTCACGCACTCGAGAGGGTAAGTCTGCAAACCATGTGCCGGATTTTTCTGCCCAGCGCTGCCAATAGACAATTACCCGATCAAGAAGCATATTGACCCCGCTATCCTTGACATATTCATCAAGATCCGTGACTTCGTCAAGAGTCGAACCAATGGCCATCCAGTAATTTAGGAGCTGGGTTTCTCCAGGTTTAAGAAACAATCGAAAACTGATGACACTGTCGACCGATCCCTGGGCAATGGGATTTTCCATCAGTTCCCCGTCTTCTGCATCCCGCCACGTTCCTTCACTGTGATTGAACCGCTTAACGCCCGTGGAATACTGGAACAATCGGGTGCCTTCGGTGGCACCGTTAAACAAGAAGTAGGTACCGCGCTTATAATGATAAATAACGTGGCGTTCCGGATCATATACCGCTGTGTCTCCCACTTCAGTTTCCGAAATCATTAAATCATTATTGAAAAAGACGCGAACTTCGCGCCCTTCAGGGGCGAGGTTAGTAATGGTCATCCGTTTTAGATACACGTTAAGACGTTGATGGACCGCGTCTTCCGATGTGATGCTTAACTCCATACCGGGATGCGTTGCGCGGATATTAGTGACCAAAGATTTTTCATGGTAACCGAGGTCAAATTGCCATTCCGGATCGCGCCACCACGAAAATTTTCCGTCAACCCACACGCCAATGGCACAACGGTGGCCCCCTACATGGTTGAGTTCACCCACATAGGGATAATAGATGTCGCGAATTTGTGCAGTATCATCGAATCCGATAGCAATATGTCCATTTCCAATGACTAAATGTCGTGGCATCTGTTTGTTCCTTTCTCTGTTCGCTAGGCTTTTGCTTTATGCGTATCATATGTTCTTGGTGTATTGATGGTCGACTTCGGGTGGATCCATGTGATGTGACATTCTTTATTTTTCACATTATAGGGGATCCTCACGACACCACCGGACTTTTTGTTTAATAGATCAGATCCGTTATTGATCAGACGAGGATTGATTAACTCGTTAGTAAAATGCATGGCCAACATGGACTGTCATTTGTCGTAGGGCAGCATTAACGAATCATTCAAAGGGTCGTTATCCGCCATTCAGATCCCCTATTTGTTTGGCGAAATCAACCAACACATGGCATTTTACCGACTCTTAGTGCTAGTCTTATGTCAAAGAATACCACGAACGATGACTATTCCCATAATCTATTCGGGAAGAAATGTCATCGACGGCGGAAAGGAGGCTGCTCAGATGATTTCGACAAGGGTGACTCAACAATGGCATTTACGGTATCCCGTGATTTCAGCTCCCATGTTGGGGGTGTCAGGGGGCGCATTGGCGTCTTCGGTAAGTTCTGCGGGTGGCTTGGGGATGATTGCCGTAGGACCGGCCCAGGATGGCCATTGGATAAAAAGTGAAGTGGCAAAGATCGCACCGGGCCTACATTTTGGTGTGGGTTTTATTGAATGGGATGTGGCACGCCGTCCACAAATATTGGAGGAGACGTTAAGCCTTCAGCCCTTTTTGGTTTCGATTTCCTTTGGGTCCGTAAAACCGTACGTACATCGCGTCCATGAGGCTGGAGCACTTGTTGTCACGCAAGTGAACAGTCTTGAGGATGCCCGCAGCGCCGAAGAATGCGGAGTCGATGCGGTAGTGATTCAGGGGCGAGAAGCCGGAGGACACACAGGCGAATTATCGACTCTTACACTCTTGCAGAGTGTTGTTCCGATAATGCACATTCCCGTCTTGGCGGCTGGAGGCATTGCGACGCCTCAAGGCATTTGTGCGGCTTTAATGGCGGGTGCTGAAGGAGTCTGGATGGGAACCCGGTTTGAAGCGTGCCACGAATCACTGTTAGTCGATCGTATCATCTCGCGTCTAATCGAAAGCCATGCGGAAGATACCGTGATAACCCGTCTTTATGACCAAATCCTTCACGCTCCCTGGCCATCCAAATATCCCGGGCGGGTCGTGAGTAACCAGTTTGTTCGTCGCTGGTTATCTCAAGAGATTACAGATGATGCGGCAAAGGAATTAACGGAAGGCGTACAGGCTTATGATCCCGATACAATTCCGATTTATGCCGGTGAAAGTGTGCAATTTGTTCAAGACCGCGAATCGGCTCACCATGTTGTTGTCCAGTTGATGCAACAAGCCGAAGCATGGTGGAAGGAACGGAGCCAGGTCATATCAAGCTAAACAGCCAGTTCGGCCGTTTAGCTTGTTGGCTGGAACGTTAAAGCGTGGCAGGCGGTTCACTGCCTGGAGGGCTTTGGCGTCTAGTGAGTTCTTGCTGGATCATATCAATCGCATCATTGAGGGTATCACGACGGGCCGTTAAACGTCTCAACATGGATCTTAATGTAAAATCATCGAGTTTGCCTAGGGTGTCTTGTGAAAAGGACGCAAAGGGAATAAAGCGATGTAACAAATCCTGGATTCCTGCATCGAGCCGATCAAAATCAAAAATGGTGTCATCGTTAAACGTGAACTTCATCACGATCCCTCCTTGAGATATCTCTCCCCAACACCTACGGTCTTATTGTATCATTCTGCCCATGAGAGGATGGTGAGGATACCACTTTTTAGGCAGGAATCCTACGTGAACAGCGGCGATAGTGACTTTTCCCTGGGACAGTTAGCCGAACGATTCCTAGATGGCACTTATAAGCCAATTGACAACGCACTTCCTATACCTCGAGACGTAAAAAGATCAAAGGTCCATAAAGTGGTGAGAATGCTCGGATTACGGCTTCACAACGATTTGCTCCCGCTGCGGACCTACTGAGATGTAGCGAATTTTCGTGTCAATCAGTGCTTCAATTCTCTCTACATACTGCCTGGCGGTTTGAGGCAAATCCTCGTAATGTCGAATGTTGGTAATATCTGTTCTCCAGCCTGGCATCTCTTCGAACACAGGCTGTGCTTGGGAAAGTTCGGCCGTCGGAGGAAATTGTGTGATGGTATTATCATCTAGGGCATATGCGGTGGCAATGGGAATATTGTCAAGATAACTTAAAACATCTAAATTCGTGAGGGCGACTTCCGTAGCGCCTTGGATCATGCACCCATAACGTGTGGCGACGGCATCGAACCATCCGACGCGCCGGGGACGTCCTGTGGTTGCCCCATACTCACCAGCATCGCCGCCTCGTGCCCGTAACACGTCTGCGTCTTGACCATGCAATTCAGTCACAAACGGCCCCGCTCCCACACAGGTCGAATAGGCTTTAGTGACGGCAATAATCCGGGTGATCGAATAGGGCGGAAGTCCCGCTCCGACACTGGCGAAGCCTGCCAATGGCGATGAGGATGTGGTGAAAGGATAGATTCCGTGATCAGGATCACGCAATGCGCCGAGTTGACCTTCTAACAAAATCGCTCGATTATTGTTTAAAGCTTCGTGAAGCATCGACGTGGTATCACAAACATAAGGCGCTATGGCATCAGCATGATGTGATACGAGTTCGGTGATTTCATGGGGATCTTGAATCGGCAGTTGATAAGCCGTAGGCAATAAGAAATTTTTTAACGCTAAATTTCGCTCAATACGCTGTGCCAACCGATCTTTGACAAACAGGTCGGCGACTTGTACCCCAATTTTAAGAAACTTATCCGCATAAAATGGGGCTATTCCTGAACGAGTGGAACCAAACTGATTGGCACCAAGACGCATTTCTTCAGCTTGGTCTAGTAACATATGAACAGGAAGAATGACTTGCGCCCGGTCGGAGATATGTAAATGGGAGGGAACAATTCCGCGGTCTTTAAGATTTTGCAATTCCTCGGCCAGTCCTATCGTATTTAACGCCACTCCCGGCCCGAGAACATTATGAACGTGCGGATAAAATACTCCCGACGGCAACATATGCAGAGCAAATTTTCCAAATTCATTTAGGATTGTATGACCTGCATTACTTCCTCCTTGGAAACGCACAACAAAATCCATATTCCGTGCTAAATAGTCGGTAATCTTGCCTTTTCCTTCATCGCCCCAATTAGCACCAACAACAGCTGTGACGGTCATCCGCTCGCATCCTCTCTTCTCAAAACCCTATTTGCTAAGTATAATGCACTTTGCTTCGTTAGTGTACTAAATTAAGTATACCGCTACTCTGACGAATGTTTATGATTGCGCCTTAAATCGTTCTCCATATCATTTCTCGGTTGTTGGTGGACGAAATTTGTTCGAGTTCCATGGGGGCCTTATACATTGATGTTATAGAGTGTGATGGTCATGCATTTCTTCTGCGACTCTAGAAAGTTAGAGGCATTAGAGAAACAGTTATTTTAGAATTATCACAACAGGATTGAGCACAAGATGGCATTTGTGTTTTGTTTCAAAGTTTCCCTCTCAATTAACCCTTTGGGATAACGGGACGTTCAAATAAACGGCCGGGTCGGCATTCGCGAACTGTTTATTTTCACAGACTTGAGTCGTTTCTCGCTGGAAGCTCCTTTCTTGTCTCAAGCGGGAGAGGATTCGGGTATTATCACTCGTTAGCAGAACCCAACAGAAAAAATCAGGATAACGGAGGGTTTAAAATAAACATCTATGCACTCCACAAATATGTCAAGGTAGTTGCCTCTCGTTACGACGGGGTACCTTACCGGTGGTGGGAAGCCTGCCTTGAAAGAAGGACCGAGAATGAGCTCGTAACCATCATTCCGCGCGGAACATTGATGAAGCAGACGGGGAAATCATGGACAACACAAGTCAACCGGCGTACCGTTTATTGGCGAAATCAGCTCTACAGATTGACTAAGTCGTACACGGATGAGGTGGAAAGGGAACAACTATATGTCAATATCGGATCTCCATTTGTACGGCGTATTACTCTGATTATGAGTTGGATCTCTGCAGGAATCATTGAGGACATTGCTGATCGGCCCCTGCGTTATCGGTCAGTTCTAGGGCTTTGACCGAAGAAGTTAGTTTAATGTCTTTGGTCAATACTCAACTTCGTGATATGCGTAATTGATATCAGCGGTTCTATAACTTGGAGCACTTCTTCTTATCCATCTATTGATACGAGTTCATCAAGGAAGTCGGCAATTTGCTTGTGCAGTATAGGACCATGACCTGTGGCTAAAAACATCGCGTCTTTATAGGAAGATAGCAGCTTTATCCCCTGAACAAATGTTTCAAACTGATACTTGTGACGGTCCGTGGAGTTTTGCGACCACGAGACCATAAAAGCCCGAGTTTTATCGCGTAAGTCTTGGCCAAACGTTAATAACCCATTATGAGGCAGCTTATCTCCAAAAAAGCAGATATAATCTCCACAAAACAAACAATGTGTGGTGGTGTCATATAACGCTATGGATCCTTGGGTATGGTGTCCCAACAACAAATAAGACAGGCCATACAGTTCACCTATGTTGGAGTTGAACACAATGCCCGCGCATGCCCCTTCTTAGGCGATAGCCAAGAGGGGGTCAAGCGGGCGGCGGCCTCTTGGCCGCCTTGCGGGGTTTTTCTTGCGTCCCTTGGGCTTCGACGTAACGTTTCACCGTCTCCAGCGAGGCTTCACCGACGCTCCCGACATAATATGCGCGATGCCAGAAGTATGGCTTCCAATAGAATTTCGCTAAATGATCGGCAAATCGATTGCGCATCCGCCGCGCACTGGCGGATTTAAGATTGTTAATCAAGGTAGACAGGTTCAGCGCAGGATGGATACCCACCAGCAAATGGACATGATCTGCTTCCCCCCCGAACTCAATCAGGGTACAGCGCCAGTCGTTCAGGATTTCTGCGAACGCCTCTCGCAAGGCCGCGAGGAGTTCTGACGTTAATGTCTTCCTTCGATATTTGGTCACGAAGACGATATGTAGCCGAAGAGAGTACACTGCATGTGAGGCAGACATCATTTCTGTGTCATTCATAGTAGCTTAATGATATAATAGATGTCCGAATCAACGCAAGGAGGTGAGGGCATGCTGAACGGGTATAAGTTTCGCCTGTATCCGAGTCCAGAGCAGGAGCCGATCTTGCTCCAGTGGATCGGGTGTCAACGCCTCATCTACAACGCCAAAGTGCAAGAAGATCGCTATTTTCGCCGATTTCAGCGGCGGATGGTCGGGACTGTGGGCGAAGACATTCCTGTCGACCAACAGTACAGCCGCTTCATTACGGCAAAGACCGCATTCCTCCGCCAAGTGCCCTCCCCAGTGTTGCGCAATGGCGCGGTGCGCTGGCGACAAGCCTATCAACGGTTTTTTCAGAAACTGAGTGGTCGCCCAAAGATGAAGCGGAAATCCGGGCGACAAAGTGTCTGGCTGACCTCGGAGTTGTTCGAATTTCGTCCGATAGTCGATGACACCCCCGGCGCGGTGTGCGGGTATCACCTGCATGTCGGTACCGACAAATTTCCCGTCGGGATCATCCCGTATGTGGCCCATCGGCCGCACGCTGTGCCGGCTTCGATATATCTTGCCATCGAAGGGGGGCAGTGGTGGCTCTCGTTTGCGGCGGAGGATCTGACCGTCACGATTCCCGGCAAGGAGGGAGACGCGGCAACCGAACGCATCGCCGAGGATTTACGGCACCTCTCTGCTGACCAACTCGCCGAGCGCACGCTCGGCGGAGATCGCGGGATTGCCAAGCCCCTCATGACCTCCGACGGTCACGTGTTTGATCTCCTACCGGTGCAGCAAACCCGAATCCAGAAAGCGCGGCGGCAGCACCGACGCTGGCAACGACGGGCTGCCCGCAGAAAAAAAGGATCGCAAAATCAGAAGAAAGCCTACCGAAAAGTGGCTCACTACCCCCAGTACGAAAAGAACGTCCGACACGAGTATGCGCATCAGACCAGTCACGCGCTTGTGGTCCACGCAGCCTACGACCTGTACGTCTTTGAGAATCTGCCTATCCAGCAGATGACCAAACGGCCCAAAGCAAAAAAAGACGCCCAAGGCCATTTTCTGCCCAACGGGCGGGCCGCGAAAGCGGGCCTGAACCGGGCTATTCTCGCCTCGGCATGGGGCCAGGTGGTCATGTTCACGCGCTATAAAGCACGGCGCCGAGGCAAACTCGTCATCACGGTTCCGCCCCAACACAGTTCGCAGGAATGTGCTGAGTGTACATTCACTGCCCCGGACAATCGGCCTTCCCAGGCTGCGTTTGTCTGTCAACGCTGCGGACACAGGGACAATGCGGACCACAATGCCGCCCGCGTGATCAAAAAACGCGGGATTCAGAAACTCCTGTCCGGAGAACCGCTTACGACATCGCGTAAAACGACG
The DNA here is from genome assembly GCF_900176145.1 of Sulfobacillus thermosulfidooxidans DSM 9293. Classification (NCBI taxonomy): domain Bacteria; kingdom Bacillati; phylum Bacillota; class Clostridia; order Eubacteriales; family Clostridiales Family XVII. Incertae Sedis; genus Sulfobacillus; species Sulfobacillus thermosulfidooxidans. The sequence continues at coordinate 3,033,248 of NZ_FWWY01000001.1, forward strand.
CGGATTTTTCGGACACTAGGGCCGGAACGGTCCGAAGTCACGCCTGGGGAGACTCACATAAGACGTGCTCCGTCAAAGACGGACATGCACAGGTCGCAGAACCAGGAACTTCGCGGAGTGATCCGGGAAACCCCCACCTCAACCCGATAGGGTTAGGTGGCGGGAGAGTTCATTGTATTAAATCCTTCGATTTGCTCATGGGAAAGGCGATCACAATCATCTCTATGAATCCATTTCTCGGCTTTTTGAAAAAGGTGACTTGCTCCAATGTGATCAGAATGTCCATGCGTTGCAATGAAAACATCAATACTATCTGACTCAACATGAAGTTGCGTCAATGCCTTGATTAACAAGTTGCCTTGGTCTTCTTTACCACAATCCAGCAGTAACAACTTACCGTCTCGGTTAATTAGATAACAGTTGTTGTATGAATGCCATGAAGGATCCCATAGGGCAATACCAAAGACTGAATCAGTAATTTGTGTGATTTCAACGCTCGAATCCTTCATAGTGAAAAGCATCTCCTCCAAATATTTTATGAAAACAATCATAATGAGGTGTTTTAGCATGTTGCTGGAGCGACTTAGGTGGGTTTTCTGAAACCACGCTTTAACACAATGATAGATTTCGTATTGAGAATCGTAAACGGTGGGAAGGGCCATTGTAACAGGTGGCTTGCATATTCTACAAGCGGTTGATAAATTCCTAAAAATGTGAGGGGTTTTCTTATGTCCCACAACTCGAATAAATATAAGCCATGTGCTACTTCCAAATTATTTGTTGTATTCTCTGATTTTCATTTGATTTTGGTGTCATGACGGTGTGGGACAATTATAACCACTCCATCCGAATACTAATAGGAACGCGTGTAGCTACATGTTGGGTTAATGGTTAATCTGATGAGCGATGCTTAGTAGTGTCATGAGACGGCGATAATTTTAGGCCGAATTGTTCCAAAATCACTTGGGTGTGCTCTCCGAGCAATGGCGGAGGATTGCAATTGGGTGATGAATCCGGTCCCGCCAAAAATCGAACAGGGGGTGCAATTTGCAACAGTTTGCCGGCTACAGGATGATCGACCGTGAAAATATCATGACGTTGTGTGACATGGGGATCACGATAAAGATCAGAAAGGTGATAAATAGGGCCAGCAGGAATTCCCGATTCTCGAAACAAATCGACCCATGTTTTGACTGATTTGTCACGAAAAATTAGCTCTAAGGCGTTAACCAGTTCATCACGATGTTCGACCCTGTCGGCATTGGTGCGAAAACGGCTATCATCCTGCCATTCGGGATGGTTGATGACTTGGCAGAACTTTTGCCACAATTTTTCATTACCAACAGCGAGATTAAAATACCCATCTTGTGCGGGAAAGGTTTGATAGGGACAAATGCTAGGATGCGCATTACCCATTGCTCTCGGATCTTGCCCGGTGGCGCAATAATTCGTTGCTAAATAGGTTTGAAAAGCCATCATCGATTCCAATAGGGAGATGTCAATCCACTGGGGTTCGGGATAAGTGGTTCGCCGATGTAATGCGGTAAGGATTCCGATAATCGCCCACATTCCTGCACTAATGTCGGCTAGAGAAAACCCTGCTTTCAGTGGTGGACCTCCTACTTCTCCGGTGACCGCCATCAATCCTCCCATACCCTGAGCAATGACGTCATAGCCGGGTTCTTGAGCATACGGTCCGGTTTGGCCGAATCCCGAAATGGATGCGAGAATAATCTGAGGATTAAGTTCGCTGAGAGTCTTAAAACCGAGTCCCAATCGTTCGAGTGTTCCTGGGCGAAAATTTTCAACGACGATATCGGCGTGTCGAATGAGCTCGCACAGACGCGTACGATCGGTATCGGTCCGTAAATCAAGCATGACGCTACGTTTATTGCGGTTGATGCTAAGAAAATAGGTGCTTTCGCCGTCAATAAAGGGAGGACCCCAGTGCCGAGTATCATCGCCCTGAGGGGGTTCAATTTTAATGACCTCTGCACCTAAATCCGCAAAATACATTGTGCAATAAGGGCCACTGAGAATGCGCGTTAAGTCAATAATGCGAAGTCCCTCAAAGGGTTTCATGATGACCTCCTGACGATCAAGTCATGTTGCCGTGTTGCCTGGTTGATAGAAAGAATATGTTCAATGAGGCGAAATTAGCTCCTTAATCTATCGCGAACCCTTGTCATGCCCTTAACCCATTATAAATGAAGATACCTGCGACGTGACAGAACATAAAGCTTCCATGCTACGGGGAAAATTCGAGAGTTATCTGAACTGATGGTGTCGCTTTAAGTCACGGATAAGGAATGATACGATAGATGGGATTTGTAAGGATGAACTCAATAAGGAGGATAAGTATGAAAGAGTGGCTCGGTCCCATTGCGGTATTGTATCCTGCCGAACAAGAGACACAGTCGATCTTGCGGCAACCGCCAGAAGCCCGGGAAACAACTGCCGATATTGCCTACGCCCTCAAAGAGTGCCGTGTTCCCATTATTACGCCCGTCGCTGAACCTGATCCGCATGACGCGTATCAATGGAGTTTTCCGGATACCAATGACGGGATCAACCAGGCGCTAAGTCAAGGAGCTCGTATTTTATGGCCCTATGTGCCCATGGATACAGAGCATCCATTGTCATCCCGACTCGAAGAAGGGATGGGGATTACGGGGCAAATGCCCGTGTTAATTGACCCGTTAGAAAGCAAAGCCTTTTCCCATAATGTTATTCAACATGGTGGCATTGTTATGCCTTTAGCCACATCAGCGGATGCCAAAGACATTATTAGCCAATTCGATATTTATTCAGCTCCTTATGGAATGGATTTTCCTTTGATTGTTAAGCCAGTTCGTGGCTATGGTCGACGCAATGTGCGGCTCGTTCATAACCGTGAGGAATTAATGGATATCGTGGAACATTGGGACCGTGCCAGTGCGGGTGATGAGGTCATGATTCAAGCTTTCTTGCCCGGTGAGGAAATTACCATCGTGGTATTTCCCCCAGGCGATTATCAGATTGACGAAACGGAGATACATAAGACAAGGTATTGGGCGTTGCCGCCGGTTCACCGCATCCATCATGTCGATCAGATCTTGCCACCGGATGTGCCCTTATTGGAGACAGTAGAACCGTTTGAACCAACGGACGAGGTGACTGTTCGCGAAGCCGCAGCCCAAGCAATGAAACTTGCCGATTTAGTACAGAGCCGCAGTGTGATTACGGTGGATTTTCGTCAAGATGCGTCAGGGCAATTTCGGATTTTTGATGCAAATTTTGTGCCGGATTTAGCCGGTGGAAATCGTCCGGGACGGGAACAAGCCCAAAGTCTAGTCGCTTACGCGGCCCAAGTTTTCGGTTGGGAATATCCCGAACTTATTGAGAATCTCGCCCGCCAATGGTGGACATTTGAAGAATAATTCTCTTCGGTAACGTGCATCAAGGAATTCACGGGTCCGGGTAATGGAATAATGAAGGAAGCCCACGAGCACTAAAGAGGGCTTCCTTCATATTCATCGCATCCACATCATGCTCGCTCCGTGCTCATTCCGACATAAGATGATAACGCTTAAGAACCGCAGAAATGGCCAGAGCAGCGGGAGCATCTTTGGCTAAGGGCTGATATGGCGCCATTAAATAACCCGGGTGGTGGTCAATGGCGGCAGCCGCAAATTTAAAGCCCCGCACTCCGTCGGTTTGACGCAAGGCCGTTGCTAAGTCAATCAGTTGGTATTCTAATTGACGTGCCTCCGCCCAATGGTTATTGGCCACATGCTCCGCTAATTCAACAATCCATTGAGGCACAATGTTGCCTGACCCGACTACAGCGCCATGTCCTCCGACAGCCAAAGCGGGAAGGACGAGTGTTTCCGTCCCGATTAAGACTTTAAAGTCGGGAATATGGCGTGTGAGGTGCAAAACCCGAAGGAAATAGTCGAAGTCACGGCTACTGTCCTTAATGCCCATAATTTGGGGATGGGTCGATAATTTGGCGACCACCTCTGCTGGAATGCTGATTTTGGTATACGGGGGGATATTGTAGAGCATGATGGGGAAGGGAGAGCGGTCAGCTAATGACAAATAAAAGACCTCAACATCTTGGGCATTCATCGGATAATAAGACGGTGGGGGAATCAGCAATCCCGCTAATGGCAGGTTAAGGCACGCATCTAAATCCCTGATGATATCATCTTGAACGGTGCCCATAACACCGGAATAGACTGGTTGTTTGCCGCCCACAAGTTCCAAAACGGTTTCACGCACTTGCTGTCTTAAGGAAAGAGGGAGACTGGCGCCTTCACCGGTCGAACCTAAAATAGATAGGCCAATATGATGAGCTGCTAAAATGCGCTGAATTAATCGTTTGAGGGCCAGAGTATCGAGCTGACCATCGTCGGTTAGTGGGGTAATCATGGCTGTCTGCAATAGATAAGATGACATGATGTTCTCCTTTGTCGATGACGACGCTTACGCGGAATGTGTGAGTGTTGCCACATTCGGCGCTGGGTTTTCTTTTCATTATGCTATAGCAAGCGCTGAACAAAGTCGATAAAAAATGGGGCAGAACCATAACTCCCAGATTTGGACACCAAGGTCCACGGGCTATTGTGAAAACGTATGCGACTTTGCACAATGCCAGGGTCCCACTGTGTCAAAGGCTCGAGTTCGGTTATTCCTAAGGCCCGACACAAAGCGGACGTCATGTCTCCACCCGTTGTGGCGAAAGCAAAGACACCCTTCACGTGATCGAGGAGATTTTTAGCAACTTGTCCAAGAAATCCCGTCACGGCATCGGGATCAATGCGGGGCTTTGGACTGACCGAGAGCAGGGCAAAATGTGAGGTCGAAAACCCGTGCAAAAGCCTAGCCGTTACGGTATTTATTAGTTCGGGCGCATTGTGTGACAGTAAGGTACTGTCTATCTCCCAAAAATGATCTGGAAAACGTGTATGAAAATAGCTGATTTGTTGTTGGGTGGCCGGGTGCAAGCTGGCGCTCATTATGAGAGCCTTATCTGCCTTGGCAACTTCCGGTACAGTTAAAGATCGAGACGGCACAAGAAAGGGCCGCAACTGTAGAGCAAGGGCCAACGAACCACAGGGTAAAACGTTTGGATGTTTCGACAAAATCTTCGCGATTCGTGCTAAGTCGTCATCCGTTTCCGCATCTACCACAAGGATTTGCTTGCTAGATTGGTGAGTGATGTGATCATGAACCTGATCAGGGTGATGGCGTAATGTGTTTAAGGCAATGTGTTCTAGTCTCAGGCTGGTAGTGGTTCGCAAGATTGTCTGAATGTCTCCAGTAATCAAAGGATTTCGAGGGTCCGTGCGAAGTGCCGTCATCTCTAACGGTTTTCCCTCCACATAAAGATGTCCGTCTTTGACAATTTTGTTGACTGTGGGAAATGATGGACAGAGCACGGCGGTTTGCATCCCCGTGATGTGCAACAAGGTTTCGATTTCAGCTCCGACAGGCCCCCGAAGCGTTGCATCGACTTTTTTGTATAAGGGCCGGATCTTAAGAGGATAGGGGAAGTGCTGTTGCAGTTTGCGCCGGGCCGCATCAGCCGTTAGATGACGCGATTCGGTTGTCAAGACGAGGACGGCTGACGTGTCGAAGGTGGTATTAGGCAGTTCCAGGAGGACCTTCGTTGGGGCATCTTCAGCAAAGATAACACTCGTATCTAATGCTCCACTTAAATCGTCCGCAATGATTAGCATGGCACGTCCCCTTTCCCTAAAGATTGCAATCTTGAATTCGCCAGATTATGGATGTCCAAACACATTTTGAGGATCGAAATATTGTTTAAGTCGCTCGGTGATCTTGGTCAAGGATGAATCAGCAAGGTTGATCACCTGCCACCCGTTGTGATTTAACACGCGGCACCCATTCAGGTGGAGTTGCTGAACTCCATTATCTGATGCTTCTGGTACAATCCATAAACTGTCATCGAGAGCGTGAAAAGCCGTCGTAATGGAATGGGGTAATGGTCCCACTCCAAATACATAACCTGAATGCTCACGTCGGGCTTGATCGAAGAGTGTGTCAAGTTTTGATTGTGTTACGGCAAGAATATCTAAGGCATCATGGCGTTGATATGAGATACCACCACGATCACATATCTGTTCAATGTATTGATGTTGACTCGGCAGATCATGTCCATCCACATAGATGGTAAGATGATTTCCCATAGTCCATAGGCCCTGGGGTCCTGGAGCAGTCGTTATGAAGGCATGGACCAAGGATTCATATTGCTCTGAATTGATGTGCTGATGGTCTAGCGTATAAATGACCTGTTCGGGAAATTTGGGTAGTAAGCGCAAAATCAGCGTGGTAATCATACCAAATTGGCCCAAGGAGCCAATAAACAGTTTGGGCATGTCCAAACCCGCGACATTTTTCATAATCTTGCGACCGAACTGTAATTGCCGTCCAGTTCCGTCGATCACGCTCAGTCCAAGAATCCAGTTTTTTAAGGGGCCATATCCCAAATGTGCGAGGTGAGGCAGTCCTTCGGCAACTAAACTGCCCAAAGTTTGGTCTTTTTGTAGCGGAATTACGGGAAACATCAGGCGGTATTGATCGAGAAAGGATTGAAGGGCCGTATAAGAAAGCCCAGCTTGCACGGTAATCGTCATGTTATCCGGGTCAAAATCAAGGATATCTTGAAGATGACTCAGATTGACACGACACGCATCTTTATGAACCCCATGTTTGTCCAGGGTTAGGTGTATTTTCTGCACATAGGCTTGGCGGACGGTATCTCGCAGCTCATCGACAGAGCGAGGTTGAATAAGCCTATTAAGTGCTTGTTCTGGGCCCACATCGTGAGTGTAAGACGTGTTCTGAACCGGGTAAACGGCCTTACCGGGATTTAAGATATTCTCGGGATCAAAGGCCATTTTAATGGCATACATGGCGGCTAATTCGTCGGGCGAATACATTAGAGGTAATTCGTGCAGTTTGTCAATGCCAATACCATGTTCTCCCGTAATGGATCCGCCTAGTTCCGCTGCCTTTTGCAAGATCGCATGGTCGGCCTTCCTCATACGTTCCACTTCGTCGGCATCATCCGGATGATATGGAATTAAGGGATGCAAATTACCATCTCCGGCATGGGCCACGGTGTTAATGGCCAACGCGTAACGGCGAGATATGGTCAGTACATGACTCATCATCTCTGCTAAGAGCGGCCGGGGAACGGTCACATCCTGGGTCCAGACATGAGAGGCAAGCCGTGCGGCGGCGCCATAAGCGGAGCGTCTAGCCGCCATCAATTGATGAGCATGTTCGGGGTTTTCGGCAATAATCACGGGATCGGCATGATATTGTTGTAACACGTTGACGAGATGCTGCAGTTGAGCTTGCACCGATAAGGGAGAACCGTCGACTTCAATCAGGAGCACAGCATCTGAATGGGGATATCCTGCGTCCATAAAGGGTCTGACAGTATCTAAGGTGGCTTTGTCTAATAGCTCTAGGGTAGAGGGAATCATTTGTGCCCGAACAATGCCGGAAACCGCCGAGACGGCATCAATTACCGACTGAAATCCCGCTAATAGTGTTCCTGTACTAGGGGCTTTGGGTAATATTCGCAATGTTATTTCGGTAATGATAGCCAAAATGCCCTCAGAACCGGTTAACAAACCGGGCCAATCGATAATCGACAAACTTTCTTGGCATATGATGGGGGTTCCGTCTGCGAGTAAAGCTTTTATTCCCGTAACGTAGTGGCTGGTTGTACCATATTTGACGCAGTGGGGACCGCCTGAGCCCTCTGAAACATTGCCGCCTAAAGTGGAAATCCGGTGACTCGCGGGATCGGGGGGGAAGAAGAAGCCATAAGGTTCTAATGCTTCCTGTAACCTGGCATTAACAACGCCCGGTTCCACACGCGTTTGACGTGATCGGACGTCAATGGATTTAATCCTTTTAAAATGCGTTAAAGAGACCACGATGCCTCCTGAAATGGGCAACGTGCCGCCACTGATGTTGCTGCCTGATCCTCGGGCAATAACGGGCATGCCATATTGGCTGGCAATTTGCAGTACATATCGCAATTCCTCTTCGCTCTCGGCAATAAAGGCCGCATCAGGCCGATGTCGTTGCGAGGTCGCATCGTAACTATAAGCTAATAGGCGATCGGCATCGCGAATGATACGATCACCAAAGCGCTGTGTGAGCGCACAAAGACATTCCTCTTTTTGCTGGGCATCTGGCCCAAGAATTTGATTATTGATGGGTTGGTGGGGAACAGTCGATAAGGATACCAGCATAATTTGGCCTCGCTTTAGCATCCGGTGACGCCTAATCAGGCGCACCATGCATCATTACTGAGAAAATCCATATGTCAACCACCCCGTCCGAAAGGCGGGCCCAGGATCTCGACTCCACTGCAATCCCAACAACCTGGCAAGCGCTTAGCTTTGGCTTCCGGGTCCGACCCATCAGGCGCGGTTGAAAAAAGTCCGTTCCCGATCCAGTCCTGCCGAATGTGGAGTGTTCGGAGCGTCATGTTACGAGCCCCTAGCAGATCGGCACCGAGGGTCACGGTACATTTTTGACAACGGAAAGTCAGTGCCTGGTCAGGGCGGTTCTTAGCATCACAATGAGGACAACCTTGGGCGGTGAACTTGGGATTCTTGTACCACTTCTGGCTATAGCCGTTCTTTCGGTGCGGGGCATTTTGCTTGACTTCGGTCCACAACCTTTTGAAGGTGACTCCTACTTGTTTCGATACCGAACAAGCTAGTTGGGAAGGCAACGCAAAACGCTCCGGCAATTCTCGATAGACTAGTCCGTGGAGTTTCAACGGATTGGACATCTTCCCGTTCTCGAAGGTCACATGGCTCGGATAGTTGAGGGCGTTTTGATAGGCGTTGGCGGTGTCCCGGAGCCTTTGACCGGTCTCGCATGTCGTATGCAGTTTGAGCTTGGCGGTCAGCATTGTCTTCACATAACTATTTTAGCAAAACATTTCTGAGAATTCCACAAAATAGTGACGAGCAAACGGCTCTTCCACCTTAAACTCTCTTTATAAAAGGATTTGAATTTACCCGACGAAATTTCAACTGTGGGACCCAGCACAACGTGATTTCTTTAACAAGATCGAGATTTGCTACAACGGACACGGTGCGCACCCTTTGCCGTTAAATTAACACCAACCGAGAAAGAACTCTGCAAGCTTTGAGCGGCTTGCCTGGATTTGGCGATTTTCTTCTAGGATTGTACGGCAATCCAGGTAAAGTCATCTATGTGCACTTCACCCATGCCGTGACAAATTCGGCATACGCTATAGCCGCGGTGATCACAGTGTACACACCCTTCGCCTTCACATTCTTGACAAATGTCTTCACCATAGCCGAAACATTGCGTACATTCTTCCCAGATTGTCGGTGACGATTTAAGGAATAGGGATGGTCTTCTCGATTTCGACATTATCGTTTCCTCCGTTCTCTTGCATTCCGTTATGATAAAAGGCTAGGGCCAATCGTAAATCCGTGACGGTGTCTAAATTTTTGAGATCGCACCCCAGCAGTGCTTGCAATCGTGCTAACCGGTATGCCAATGTATTCCGGTGCACATAAAGACGTTTCGCTGCTTCTTGTGCCTGACCGTTACTGTCGAGGTAGACCTTCAAGGTCCATAGCAAATCGCGGTTATAAGTTCGGTCTTCCAATAAGGCTCCTAATTTCTCTTTGACAAATGTGGACTGCACAGATGCTGGGATCGCATCAAACAAACGTGACAACGACCATAACCTCCTTTACCACTTACATCTTCTACATCTTTGGGTGATATCAAGCTGACCGGGATTACATGCCGAGATACAGCCTTTGAGACGGGACCCCCATCCTGCCATGTGAAAGATAATCTGTCTCGGTCATTGAAATTTATCTTCAGCAATCAACGGTTTTGTAATACTGGATTTCTACGGTTTGCAATTTGAGGATAGCATCAACTGAATACATCGACTAATACAAAAATACGAAAGTATTTATAACAACTTCGTGATACGTATAGGTTCTGTCCGGGACAAAACCTATTTTAAAAGAGATAGAAAAATCCTCTTAGTCTTGGTGTTATAAGGATTTGCAAAGGATGACCATTCTTCTGACCATTCTTCTAATGATGGTTATCCCAAATAGTAGAGTCAATGCATCGGAGAAGATGGTTTGGTGATATAAAGAGACTTTGTCGAGCGTTGGATTTCATTTTTTGATGGAGCATGGAATGGTGCTATACGGATATATTTCCTAAAACTTATAGTTCGTTTTGTATTTTGGTATTAGTCACCAGGTTGTAGGGATGGTACGCTGACTATGCAGTTACATTTCTCTCAATCAGACAGAGGAGAGGGATATCATCAATTCGCATAGGAGTATCGCAAGGGTTTGGGGGAAATTATCTTCTAATAACCCCGAGGAAGATGTGAGCCGCATAAATATTGGCCGAATATTCGAAACCAACGCAATGATAGGAAAGATTGTGTTGGCGTAATTCTTAAACCCGGACCACAACCTCGGATTAACGGCCATGTTAACGTTAATACCGTACGAAGGAGCTTTGTGTGACAACGTGGTTATCGATGATAATGACAATGCTCATCGCGGTTTGGGTAGGGAAACGGTCTCTTGCTATGGGCTTGCACGCGCATATATCTAGCTAATTACGACACGCTTTAAGACCTTGCTGTAGGCTACATCAATAGAAAACACCTCAACTTTCTCGTTTCATGAGCCGGAGGTGCCCCGGTTCCATCATTACACGATCAGAACACGATCAGAGCCGCTTTTTTATAGCCAGCGGCTAGGGTATGATGGATTAAAATCTTGCGAGATAGCAATAAGGGGATTAGGGGTGAGTTTGGTGGGACTAGGGGCACTCCCTCCCGAATCAGACGGGCAAGTTCGGGTGCAGTCGGTGGAACGGGCGTTTCGATTATTGGAAAAATTAGTGCGACACAACGAAATGTCCCTTGGGCAATTGGCTGACTCGGTTGGTATGCATAAAAGTACGGCTTACCGGTTGTTGCATACATTAATGGAGCTCGGTTACGTGGAGCAAGATGGAGAACAAGGCAGTTATCGTGTCGGCATTCGCATGGTGGAAATGGGAGGACTCGCCACCCGGTCATGGCCCCTGCACCGGGCGGCTGAACCAGTGATGGACCAACTGGCGGAAACGCTGGGGGAAGCGGTCAATCTGGCGGTGGAAGACGGACTGAACATGGTCTATATCGCCACCGTGGATGCTTACAATCTTTTGCGGATGCAATTAAACGTCGGTCGTCGGGCGCCGATTCATTGTACGGCAGTGGGGAAAGCTCTGTTGGCATTTAGACCGGAACTGGTGCAGCGGATGAAGGAAAAACATCCTCAGCTGACCCCGTTTACCGATCATACCATTACTGACTGGGATGCCTTAGAGGATGAACTGGCTCTAGTGCGCCAACTTGGATTTGCGATTGATGACGAGGAACAAGAAGTGGGGGCTCGCTGCGTTGCCTCGCCAATTGTGGACCACCGTAATCATATCGTGGCGTCTATCGGCATATCGGCGCCGACGGCACGGTTGTCGCGGGAACGGGCGATGGAAGTGGGTCCGGAGATTGTAAAAGCCGCACAACAAGTGTCTGAACGGCTAGGCTACTTGAGGAAAAAATAAGTTATTCGACGGGAGAAAAGGGCAGGACTTTTGTGATAATTGACGAATATCCATTTAGCAAAACGTCGTTTCGTATGATGAAACGGAAGGGGGTCTCTTGTGGATACGGGCCAGTGTGTGCACTGTGGATTGTGCTTATCGGCTTGTCCGACTTATCAAATAACGGGAATGGAAGCCGAATCGCCGCGTGGGCGAGTGTTCTTGCTTGAACACATTCGGGACAATCCGAGTCTGCTCAATCCTGATGCCATGCAGTATTTGGATGACTGTTTGGATTGCCGGGCCTGCGAGTCGGTCTGTCCCTCCCATGTCGCGACGGGACATATGGTCGAGACGTGGCGGGCACAAACGGCTCCAATTCTCGGAGACCGGGGACCTGAAGCTATGCGCTTATTTCGCCGGTTGGCACGGCCTATGACGTTTTTGCTCGGATCACCAGCCGGATTGCGATGGTTTCAGCGGCTGGTCCGCTTAAGTCAAAAACCCGGCGTCAGGGCGTTGATTGCACGCCTTCGTCTTATGCCTCCGGCCGTGATGACGCTTGCCCGAGGCGTGCCAGTTCGGTTGCCGCGACGCTTGAGCCGGATTAGACCAGTGTCCCAAAGGGCGATTGCCACCCGGAAGGTGATGTTGTTTGTCGGATGCATCATGGATGCGGTGTATGCCGACACCAATCGTCATACCCAAGACCTGCTAGAAATGGGCGGCGTCCGGGTGGTCATTCCCCAAGAGCAGCGTTGTTGCGGGGCGCTTCACATGCATGGTGGCGTCCCCGAAGTCACCCGGCAATGGGCCCGCGAAAATATTCGAGCTTTTGAGGAGTCGGGCGCTGATGCGGTCGTGGTAAATGCAGCCGGATGCGGCGCAATGTTGAAAGAGTATGCCGAACTCTTTCCTCCGTCCGATTCCTGGCATGAACGGGCACGGCGGTTTCAAGACGCGGTGGTGGACGCGACGGTCGTGCTTGCCGATTTGCCGTTGCCCCAGGAGAAGCCTGGCCCGGAACGGGTGACGGTACACGATCCGTGTCATTTGGCCCATGCCCAAGGCATCCGCCAGCAACCACGGGAACTCTTGCGACGGGCCGGATACGCCATTTTGGAGATGCCGGATTCCGATCGTTGTTGCGGATCGGCGGGGATTTATAACCTGACGCATCCGGACATGGCGCAAAAATTGCTCGAACGAAAACTCGAAGATATCCCCCCAGGTGTAAAGTGGGTCGCGGCTGCCAACCCTGGATGTCTTATGCATATCCAATCCGGTCTTCAACGGGGGACAGAGAGGCCGTCCGCGGTTCATCCGGTTGATTTGGTGTGGCATGCGTATCAACGAGCGGGGTATCTGACACGGGATTGACCCCGACAGGGGAATCATAGAAAGGCGGGATGTAATCATGCGGAAAATGCCGGCAATGGACGCGGTGGTCTCAATTTTAATCGATGAAGGGGTTGAGACCGTTTTCGGGATTCCGGGTGCGGCGATATTACCTCTTTATCAATCCTTATCGAAGGTTTCAGACCGTATTCAATCGGTCACCGCCCGACATGAGGAAGGAGCGACCCATATGGCCGATGGATGGGCGCGGATCACTGGCCGGGTGGGCGTAGCCATTGGCACCTCCGGGCCCGCGGGAACCAACATGGTAACCGGAGTGTATACGGCGTGGGCTGACTCCATACCCATGATCACGATTACTGGCCAGGTGCCGCGGTCACAATTACACCGTGAAGGGTTTCAAGCAGTCGATATCGTCAATATCGTCAAACCCGTGGTGAAGAAAAGTTTTTTGGTCATGGAGCCGGCCCAGATTCCCTGGGTGTTTCGTGAGGCCTTCCGAATTGCCCGCGAAGGCCGACCGGGTCCGGTGCATATTGATTTGCCACTTGACGTGCAAAAGGCGGAAATTCTCTATGATCCGTCGATTGACCAGTCGTTGCCAGTCTTTCGCACACCACCAAATCCGGCAGCTATTCGCCGCGCCGTTGACCTATTACTTCAAGCCCGGCGGCCTCTCATTTTAGCCGGTGGCGGGGTCATCACTGCCAAGGCGGAGAATCTTTTGCGCCAATTGGCCGAATATCTTCAAATTCCCGTTTCGCCGACGTTAATGGCATGGGGAGTGATTCCCGCCGATCATCCGTTGGCCGTCGGCACCGTGGGCATTCAGACCCACACGCGGTCAGCCAACCGCGTCTTTCTGGAATCTGATCTCGTGCTGGCGGTCGGGGCACGATTTGCGGAGCGTCACACGGGCGATCTGGCGATCTACACCCGAGACCGGCAATTTATTCAGATTGATGTCGATCCGGGGCAAATTGGACGCATTATCGAACCGACGCTGGGAATTGTGAGCGACGCCAAACTGGCCTTGGGGGCGTTATTGACCGAAGTTCGTGACCGGGTTTCTCCGCAGAGTCCCAGTGATTGGGTAGACCGTGTGCAGGTGCTCCGGGATAGCTATGACCGAGTCATGGATATTGAAACGGTCCCCATTCATCCCGCACGCGTCTTTAAGGCAATCAATCTGTCTTTCGGTCCCGATACGGTGTTCACGACCGCCATTGGTCTGTATCAAATTTGGTCTGGACAGTTTCAACGCGTTTACCGGCCGCGTCACTATCTGGTGTGTGGTCAGGCAGGACCGTTAGGGTGGGAAATTCCGGCGGCCATCGGGGTAAAGTTGGCGCGCCCGCAACAAGAAGTGGTCGCGGTAGTCGGTGACTATTCCTTCGAATTTTTGGTAGAAGAGATTGCTGTAGCCGTCCAATATCGCATTCCTTTCGTGATGGTGATGCTTAACAACGGGTACCTGGGGCTGATTCGCCAGCCGTCCAAATATCAGTACCAAATGAATTATGGGGTGGATATCAGTTACGACCATAACGACGGGATGGGCATGGATAATGTGGCCATGGTCGAGGCGATGGGCGGCCTAGGCCGGCGAGTGACCGCGCCCCATGAGCTAGAGCCAGCATTAGCTTGGGCGCGGCGGGAAGCCGAAGCACACCGATTGCCAGTCCTGGTGGAAGTTTTCATCCAGCGGGAAGCGGATGCCGCCATGGGCCCGGCGTTGGATCAGATCCGAGAATTTGGGCCGGTCATTGATCGTGAACCGGAACTCCTGACGCCCCAGAAGGAATAACCAACGAGGAGGATAGAGGATATTATGCTGAAATTTGCCGCGAATCTAACGATGTTATATACCGATGTACCGTTTTTGGAGCGCTTCGGCCGGGCCCGGGTCTCCGGATTCGATGCCGTGGAATTTTTGTTCCCATATTCGGACGGGTTGGACGCAGTCACAACAGTTGCCCGGGAAGCGGCAGTGACCATTGCGCTGTTTAACTTGCCGGCCGGTGACTGGGAACACGGGGAACGTGGCATAGCGATTTTGCCAGACCGCCGTGCGGAATTTCGTGCGGGGGTGGCGGAGGCCATCCGTTATGCAACGGCACTCGGTGTGCAGCGGTTAAATTGTCTAGCCGGCCGCCGACCGGACGATTTGCCAGAAGTTGAGGCTTGGGCTGTCTTGCGGGACAATGTGCGCTATGCGGCGGACGAGCTGGCTAAAGCTCATCTTACGCTGATGCTGGAGCCCATCAATCCGTACGATATTCCGGGATTTTTTCTTAACCGGACCTCAGAAGTGATTGATCTGATTCGCGAGGTCGGCCGGTCCAACATTCAGATTCAATATGATATCTATCATCTGCAAAGGACGCAAGGGGAGATTATCGGAACATTCCGGACATTAAGGGAACATATCGGGCACATCCAAATTGCGGACAATCCGGGTCGGCATCAGCCGGGAACCGGCGAGCTAAATTACAAGCGGATTTTTTCGGCCCTGGACGAGGCGGGGTATACCGGCTATATCGGACTAGAGTATATTCCGCAGGGAAGAACCGAGGACAGTCTAGAGTGGTGGCGGCTTTATCAAAACGGACAATTTGCAGGGTAAGGAGCGAAAATGATGACAGAACCGCGAATAGGGTTTATCGGACTAGGGATTATGGGAGCCCCGATGGCAATGAATCTGTTGCGGGCCGGATTTCCGCTCGCTGTACACAACCGAACCCGTGACAAAGAGATGTCGTTGGTGTCGGAAGGCGCAGTGGCCGCAGACAGTCCGGCGGCCACTGCGGATGCTGCCGATGTCATTATCACCATGTTGCCTGACACGCCCGATGTCGAATCCGTTTATTTTGGGGCGAACGGAGTGTTTAACCGCGTACGGCCAGGACATCTACTGATTGATATGTCGACCGCCAGCCCAGCTATTGCCCGCCGGATCCATCAGGCGGCCGTGGAACGCGGTGCTGATAGTTTGGATGCCCCCGTCTCGGGCGGGGATATCGGGGCCAAGACGGGCACGTTATCCATTATGGTGGGCGGCAGTGTCGAGGCGTTTGAACGGGCCCGACCGATATTTCAGGCCATGGGGAAAAATATTGTGCACACCGGGGATGCTGGTGCTGGTCAGGTCACTAAGGCGTGTAACCAGATTGTCGTAGCCTTGACGATTGAGGCGGTTGGAGAGGCGCTGGTTTTGGCTAAAAAGTCAGGCGTGGATCCCGGCCGCGTACGACAAGCTTTGTTGGGCGGATTTGCTCAAAGTCGGGTATTGGACGTCCATGGTCAACGGGCGTTGGAGCAACGGTTCGAGCCGGGGTTTCGGGTCCAGCTGCACCGAAAGGATTTGGCTATTGCTCTTCAGGCTGCCCAGCAACTCGACGTGTCGATTCCTTTAACAGCCACGGTTCACGATATGATGAACAGTCTGTTGGCGCAGGGGTTTGGCGATAAGGATCACTCCATCTTAATTTACGAACTGGCTCGGCGAGCGAATGTCGACATCGGGTAACGAAAAGGCGGGGAAATAGTGGAATTAACAGCAGCAATGGAAGAACGGGAAGCGGCGTTAATGGCTCGCTTTGCCGAGGCAAAACGACATGATTACCGTATACGCGTGCTCGGACGGGGATTTCGTATCCGCTCTAGCCAGAGTGCGGCGACTGAAGAGATCGTATCATTGGCAAACTGGGACCGCGTGGTGGCCTACCAGCCAGCCGATCTGGTGGTAACCGTTGAAGCCGGGATGACGATTTCCGCATTAAATGATCATCTGGCGGCTTGCAGTCAATGGATTCCACTGACCATGGCCGATGGCTTTGATGATACGATCGGCGGCGTGGTGGCGGCCGGCCTTGACGGTATCTGGCGGGGCGGATATGGTCCCTTCCGCGATCGCGTGCTCGGTCTTCGGGTGCTGACCCCCGGGTTTGGGGCGATAGAGGCCGGGGCCCATGTGGTGAAAAATGTGGCGGGGTACAACTTGCCCCGGTTGTTTCTCGGCTCCCGTGGCGTTTTCGGGGTGATTACGCGGGTTACTTTGAAAGTTAGTCCGCGTCCTTCCGTCCGCCGCGTCTGGATTTGGAAGGGGGATTGGGAGACCCTAAGTCGTCAGGCCGATCAATTATTGAACTGGGCTTCGCCGTGGGCTAGCATCCTCCTACTGAAAGAACCGGAGATGGACACATGGAAACTTTGGGCGGAGTGGCACGGGATTTCCAAGACAGTGGAGTTTTTGCAGCGGGAGGTGGGACCCGGGGCGGAGGATCTTCCCTGGTGGTCTTCACCTGGGTGGTTGGCACGCGATGTGACATTAAAAGGAGCAGTGCCGCGTCGGGTTATCGGCGATCTTATGCGTGTCTGGGAGGACGGCCCTTTGGCGGTGGAGTGGCAAAGCGGGGCCTTTTGGGGTGGCTTGCCGGCTAAAGACTGTCGCCGCATTATGCACTGGATTCGTGAACGTTTTGGTGGAGTCGAGGTGGTTTCCGGGCCGGATCTCGATGACGCGTCGAGGTCCCCGATCGTGACAGGACCCTGGCAACGATTGAAACAGGCGTATGATCCGGACGCCGTTTTAGTATAGGAGAGGACGACTATGAATCGAGATCTGGATTGGATTGAGGAACTGAAAGCCATGGTGGGACCGGAATTCGTGTTAACCGACCCAATGGCCTTACTTCCCTACGCCTGCGATGGATATACTTTGTCGCAAGAAACCCCGCGAGCGGTAGTTTTGCCCCAAGAGACGGAACAGGTCGCCAACATCGTCCGGATTTTGCGGAGGGAGAGCATCCCCTTTTTGGCGCGTGGCGCTGGCACCAGTCTCTCCGGTGGGGCCACCCCAGTAAACGGAGCCGTCATTTTGCATTTATCGCGGATGAACCGGATCTGGGAAATTGATCCGGAAAACCGCGTTGTGGTGGTAGATCCGGGCGTGGTCAACGCCGTCATTAGCCGCGTATTAGAGAGTCACGGCCACTTTTATGCGCCTGATCCCTCCTCACAACAGGCGTGTACCATCGGCGGAAATTTTGCGGAAAATTCCGGGGGACCGCATTGTTTGAAATATGGCGTTACCCTGAATCATATCGTGATGGCAGAAGTCGTGACGGTCGAGGGCGATGTGATGCGGCTCGGCAACCTAGCTGGTGAACCTGAAGGCATCGATTGGTTAGGGCTGATCATCGGCTCGGAAGGGACTTTGGTGATTGCCACAAAGCTCTGGCTCAGGATGACACCAAAACCGGCGGCCAGTCAGACCGTGCTGGCCCTGTTCGATGACGTTGCCGAAGCCAGTCAGGCGGTGTCGGATATTGTAGCGGCCGGGGTGATTCCGGCGGCCTTGGAAATGATGGACCGGTTGGCGATTTATGCGGTTGAGCGCGGACCATACCCGGTGGGATATCCAGAAGACGTGGACGCGGTGTTGTTGATCGAGGTCGATGGGGAACGCCATGAAGTGGAAGAGACTGCTCGTCGGGTGGAGGCGGTGTTGCAAGCCCATAAGGTGCGCGCGGTCCGCTTAGCCGAGTCGGAAGCGGAGCGCAATCGGTGGTGGGCAAACCGGAAAACCGCTTTCGGGGCGATGGGCCTCATTTCCCCTCAATATTACGTTCAAGATGGGGTGATTCCCAGAAGCCGGCTGCCGGAAGCATTGGCTCGGATCGATACCATTGCCCGGCGCTACAATATCCGTATTGCCAACGTATTTCACGCTGGCGATGGTAATTTGCATCCTTTGTTGTTATATGACGGGAAAGATGCAGCCATGGTCGAACGGGTGAGGAAGGCCGGTTCGGAAATCCTGGCAGTCTGCGTGGAATTGGGTGGTAGCATTACTGGCGAGCACGGAGTGGGCATCGAGAAGCGGGACGACATGATCAAACAATTCGGTCCCGGCGAATTGGCAGCTCAAGAGGCCGTGAAATACGCCTGGGATCCGGTGGGACTTTTGAATCCGGGAAAGTTGCTGCCGACCGCGGCGGTGTGCCACGAAGCAATTCCCACGCCGTCCACCGAGACGGGCGGAAACTGAAATGCGGATAGTGGTGGCGGTGGTCGCTTAAGGGTTCGGAGAGTGCCGACAAGCTGGTCGATGGAATTGGTCAAGGTTTCTTCAGTGGGTACCCAGCATCGAGCCGGACCGTGTCTTGTGGCAAACGGGGACGAAGAGACCGGAGATTAAGTAAAACGGTATCTAATCGGGCAAGGATGGCGTAATGGTTGGTGGATTGGTTGGAATCAGACCGCGGTGGTCAATTCATCGGTAGGATCCGGCTATGTGCCGCTGGCAGTCCCTATTGGCTTCACTCAGGATTCAAGCAAACCCCATGTGCGTGTTCGCAGAGTATTGGGCTCTTTAGTCTATAATAGGATTTAGAGCGGAAATTCGAAAAGGAGCCTGATCCGTCATGCCAGCAGTGGAACCTGACAATATTTGGTTGTTGCCTCGCCTTGAAGAGCCCGATGTTATAGGACGACCCAAGCCTGTGATTGTCCGCACGACTGCACCTAGCCTTTTAGAGGGAGCCGGATTTCCTGTTAGAAGACCGTTCCCTTCTCGTGACATCCCGTTTACCATGAGTGATCCGTTTCTATTACTGGACCACATGGGAGCTGTTGAATATGCTCCGGGGGAAGCAAAAGGGGCACCATGGCACCCGCATCGCGGATTTGAAACCGTCACCTATATTTTAGACGGGGCCTTTCGGCACCGAGATTCTCATGGCGGAGGGGGACTGATCACAAATGGAGCAACACAATGGATGACGGCTGGCAGTGGCATTTTACATGATGAAATGCCTCCCGAGGATCTGGTCCAAAAAGGCGGCCTCTTTCACGGCGTGCAGCTTTGGGTGAATTTGCCGCGCAAATTGAAAATGGTACCGCCCCAGTATCAGAGCATCGAGGCCAGTGCCGTGCGCTTATTGACTTCTGCCGATGGCACCGCCATTATCCGCCTCATTGCCGGGGAATTAGGAGACTATCACGGTCCGGGGAAAACACGGACCCCGATTACATATGCGCACATTAGTCTTCAGCCTGATGCCCAGTTGCGTCTATTGTGGCCAAAGGGGTTTAGTGCGATAGTTTATGCCCTCTCCGGAAAGGGAACCGCGGGGGATGAGAATGTACCCATCAAGGAAGGGGAAGCCGTGGTTTTTGGCGCGGGCGATGTGGTGCAAATGCGAGCTGATAAGGTCCAAAGTGCAAAGAGCCCGCGACTGGAAATCTTAGCGCTTGGGGGACTCCCGATTCGTGAACCCATTTTTTCTTATGGACCCTTTGTCATGAATACGCGTGCTGAAATCTTGCAAGCCATTGAGGATTTCCAATCGGGACGGATGGGACATATTCCTGCGGCCAATCTCCTGGGCGATGATAGTTCCTCCAGCAAGTCCTAGAACTTTCCGAGTTCTTGAAAAATATCGGGTATATGTCAAAACCACCTGGGCTGCAACTGGTTTAAAGCCGATTTGAGGTCTGCCAAAAGTAAGTCTGGCGGATAGCGGGCGGGTTCACGCTGTGCCACATAGCGATCATAATATCGTCCTTCCGTCTTTGCTGATTGGGTGTCAGAACCCAGGGATATGTCTTGTGGTTGCCAGTCATGCACAAACTGGGCATAACCAATGTGCGGAAAGCTAAAATGGATGAGGGGACCATGAAGGCTCATGCGGATTTGCCGTTCGCTTGGGGGTGTTAAATCCCACAATAGGGGAAGAACCTGATCTAAAGAAGCGCGTATTTGCGTTGAATCTCCTTCCCAGTGGAGCAAGATGAGCAATAAACTAATCCAGGGACGTTGATCATCCAGTACTCTGAGGCGCTGGGCCACATCCCTGAGCCGTGTGGCCGGTCCTTTCCGCACGGTTGAGCGTGTATTCAGCGCCTTGGGATGGGTATGAACCCACGAAATTAATTGGTTGAGCGGAATCAGCCGCATGGGCGCATATTGTGACCCGTGGGGATTAGCCACCAGCCGAATGGGAAGGACTCCTTCGGCCATGAGATTTTCTACAATCTTTGGTGAACAGTGGGCGAGTTCAGCGCCATGTCGAGGCGTCACCCAAATTTCTTCTGTATCCACAATGTCCTCCCAAGACCCTTGTTGCATGGCTTGAGTTGATTATACAAAATTTACGGCCGAGACGATCTTAATAATGATTCCACGAAACGGCCATTTTAGCCGTATCGACGGGATTTTGAAATGATGGAATTCGGCTATCAATATGCATTAAATAACGTCCATCAATCCAGTCCATATGTGTCACAGCCGTGGTGTTGCCTTGGGGACCTTGGTTAATGACATCAATCATGATGAGACCGGGAAATGGGGGAAGATAATGGGCGTGTAAGTAATTAACCAGGTTAAATGCGATGTCCTGTTCATAGCGTGGACTTCCACCCGTAATTTCGATCGTCCAATCCCCTTCTTGCCAGGTCAATTTGGCATCGTTAAAAGTGCCATGAAATCCATAAGCGACAGCCTCTAAAGCCGCATTTCGTCCACCGACGATGATGTGTTCCTTGCCGGTTGCATTGAGAATGCTTTGATTGGGACGCCACAGAGGATTAAATTGACGTAAGGTCGTCATATCTAGTGATGGGGTTCCTACTTGATTACTCGCTAATTGCCGGATGCCAAAGGATCCGACATTCGGTAGGGAACTTAACACCTGCCCGATATTGGGCGAATTGACGGGTTCTTGTTGGGTCGTATCCCGTAAATGAACGGTCCAGTGATTCGGTCCTGTCGATGTCAGAGCCGTTAAATAACCGCCAGCAAAATGATAGATCGAAGAGGGAATCACCTCTGGGGCCTCTAACGGGAGCGCTGTAAATTTCTTGATATCCCCCATAGCTTGTTGAACCACAGGATTGAATGGCGAGGTGATACTCGATGTGGCGGAAAATGTTGTGGATGGTGGCGAGGCAGCGTCTTGGGCATTGCTCGCACCTGGTGCCGTTCGGTTAGCTGAGGAACTCGTCTCGGGAGAATGATGCTGTGTCTGGGTCCCACCCGATGTCGTGACAGTGCCAGAAATATTATAACTGCCATTATGGGTCGGTGTGATTTGGGCCGCACCTGACAACCCACAACCCGTTAACGAGAGGAGTGCTAAAGCACTGCCTGGGATGAGTAACGAACGTCGTTTCATGTCTTGTTCCTCCTCTGTCTTCTATTGAATATAACGCCTTACGAGAAGCTCGGGTTACATAAACATGTTAGGACGAGATGAGATACAAGCCACCCTATGAGGGAAGTAAAATACAGGTAACGGAAAAATGCGTCAACATCACGGTTTTTTTAGGGAGTAAGCACGAGTCCTTCTGATAATAGGAGTGGAAAAAGGGGAAAACACGAATGGATGTGTACGTAGGTAACATCTCGGTATCTTTCGACGTTGTCGGTCACGGGCCAAGACCTCTGGTCTTTTTACATGGTTGGTTAATGTCCAAAGAAAGCTGGTATCCCTTGCTGAAATATCTCCCCCTGAATGAATATCAGGCTTTTATTTGTGACGTGCGTGGATTTGGCGATAGCGACAAACCACCTCACGGCTATGCGATTGAAGATTATGCCAGGGATACTGTGCGATTGATCCGGGCGTGGAATATCAAACCGGTTACCCTGATTGGTCATTCTTTTGGTGGCGCGGGTTCGTTGTATGTGGCGGCAAAGGTTCGCCACTATATTGATTCGCTCGTTGTTTTGGACACATTTCCGGGTGGTGGAGCCCCATCTGTGGATCCCAAAACCAAGCATCACCTCCAACGAGTTCGAGAATTGATTCAGAGAACTCCTGAACAGAAGCAAGGGCAAGTTTTGCAGAGAATTTGGCTGCAAGCCTTTCATAGACCACCCAGTGCGGATGTGCTCGACATCCAACGTCAGGCTATTAAGAAGATTTATCCCCATGTTTTAGAACAAACGCTTCATACGAATTTGACGACGAATATCGATCAGCTTTTACCTCGAATTCATTGCCCGACCTTAGTCATCCGCGGGGAACATGACCGGATGTTATCGCCGAATGTTGAACCTTTAGAGCGTATTACTCATGCGGAATTTATCCAAATACCGGGTGCCGGTCACTATCCCATGTTAGAAGCGCCCGAAGAAGTCGCTAAACAGATTCATGACTTTTTACTTCGTTATCCTCGTTCCTCTGGAAGGCGATAAGACCTCTCATTGTATAGGAACGAGATTACGAGAGGTGACAATAAAGAGGGCGGGGTTATTGCGCCGCCCTCTATCCCTTAATCGGTTGGGGATTTTAGCGAATCATGCAAAAAATCTTCAAGATCGTGATAAAACTGTGCGACGGTTTTTGGACTATGCCATCCATGACCCTCGCCTTCAAAGACACGGTAAAATACCGGAACATGATGCGACTTCAAAGCCGCAATCATTTCCAAAGTTTGAGATAGTGGCACAACTGGATCCTGGCTGCCCTGGAAAATCGCCACCGGATCTTGAATTTTATCGGCATGAAGCACAGGGGAGCGGTCATTGTAGGCAGCGGTGGCTTCCGGCAATGGGCCAATTAAAAAGTCTTGATAATGCCGTTCAAATTTGTGTGTTTCATTGGAAAAAGTCCAGAGATTGGCGACCCCGTAAAGAGTGATTCCCGCCCGAAATACTCCGGGATAATGAATTAAGGCATTATACACTGTGAGACCGCCTGCACTGGCACCCATAATATAAATGGCATCACGGCGCGCCAATCCTTCCTGGATACAGTACTCGACCCCGGAAATGCTATCTTCCACATCATAAATTCCCCATTGATGACGCAAACTTTCACGGTATGCTTTGCCGTAGCCCGTGCTGCCTCGGTGATTGACTAATAATACGGCAAAACCGCGCGTGGCTAAAAACTGAGCTTGGGCACAAAACATCATAAAGGCTTGGCCGGTAGGTCCGCCATGTAATAGCACAACCATGGGCGGCGGACCCTGAT
The DNA here is from genome assembly GCF_900176145.1 of Sulfobacillus thermosulfidooxidans DSM 9293. Taxonomy (NCBI): domain Bacteria; kingdom Bacillati; phylum Bacillota; class Clostridia; order Eubacteriales; family Clostridiales Family XVII. Incertae Sedis; genus Sulfobacillus; species Sulfobacillus thermosulfidooxidans. The sequence continues at coordinate 3,057,241 of NZ_FWWY01000001.1, forward strand.
CTTCGTACTGAGGATGGGTTGGCGGATAATACAGGCCATATCGCACATGAGATTCGTGACCCCATCTCAGTCTTTGCGCACGCGCATAATAACACTGTGGAATTTCATTGGATGTCGTGTAGCGAATGACATGCCAGGGCGTGTCTATATCGTCATGAAGAACAATTATGCGCTCTGGCTGGGTCGTGCTGACTGCGCGCATGGCAATCTGGTTATCTTTAGGGGAGACGGCGATTTGACGGTAAACGTCAAACGGTAAATCTGCGGTGAGACAAACCTGATTTTGCCCATGAATATCGGTGCGCCACACATTCATTTTGCCTTCCACGTTGACGATGTAATAGATGTGCTGACTATCGTGATGCCACCCGATGGTTCGCACTCCTTGACGCCATGCGGGCATAGCCAATTCGCCATTTTGGTGAGTCAATTGGCGCGTTTGATGGGTTTGTAAATCATACAGGAAGAGTTGGGTGAGATCGTCAACTTCCCCGACATACGCCAAATACCGGCCATCAGGTGAGAATTCTGGCTGAAACAAGATCCCCTGATCCGGCCCTTGCAGTACGGTCACTTGGGTGAGTCGAAGACTTTGTGAATCCGTGGAAACATCTAACAAAAGTAAGTACGGACTATCCCAGGGCATGGACGGGTGATTCCACGCTATGACCGCTAGCTGCTGCCCGGTGGGATGCCACGTAGGTTGCATAAAGAAATCATAGCCCGTTAATAGCACAACGGGTTTATGGGGACCTGGGTGGGCAGGCACCACAGCTAACCCATCTTCTTCTTTATTGTTGTATACAAAGCAAATCCACTCTTCATTGGGTGATAAGGTGGGCGACGCTGGTTGGAAATTGCCTTTGGTTACCGCTTCAGCTAATCCGTCATCCAAGGGTTTCCGGTAAATGCGGCCTCTAGAAACAAAAAATACGGCATCGCTTCCGACCGTATATTCTCCACCGCCGTAATTTACGCGGACTACCACGGGATTGGTACTAATTAAATCGCGCGGGAACCCATAATTGGGATTGATACGAAGGAGACGGGACTGTCCTTCTCGTTTCTCAAATATCACCACATCATGGCCTCTTTGGTCCCACTGTACGTCAAAAACTTTCGTCAATTCGACCATCCGTTCGGGGGTTAACACACTGGGCCAAAAACCATAAGGCATGAGTTTTTTCGTATTCATGATAAACCCTTTCTAGAAAACCCTTTACGATTCAGTGTAGCACAGGGACATAGGGTCAACGTTTCATAAAATAATCGTCGCTTTTTGCTCTTCGCAATAATCATGTTCGGTGATTTTGGTGCCAAATGAAAGATGCGACACTTTGAGCGCTGCTGGGCGATAACGAGCCTGGATTATCCTGGGGCATATTTATTTGGATAAATGAGGCCAGATCGGAAAAGTGGGTAAAGCCCGCTGCTGCCGAATTGGGGCCCCACAAAGCCGGACCTGTAATCCCTTGTCCATTTTGTCCATGGCAGGGTGCACAGGTTTGTTCAAAGATTTTCTGGCCATGAGCTATCAACTGCGGTTGATATGTGTAAAGCTTCGTATGCGGCGACGATACAGCTGCTCCACAGCCACTGACCAGCAGGATGACAATCAGGATTCCCGGTATCTTGCGCATGACTCATCTCCCATGTTTTTGGATAGTCTTTCCCATTTGCCGGAGCTCATGCCTGACCTTTAACCCAAAAAGTACCAACAACAAGACAAATAAGGAGCAACGTTGTGGTGGGCCCTCGTGAACCCTTGAGGTTTTGTAGGGATTTACATAAAGGCTCCGGAATTTTTGTAACCGTGCACATAGGAAGCAAAGGCATTCTCTTCGTACGCTTAGGCTATTCCTCAAACTTACAACACGAGTCAGAGAAGAATAGGAGAGGTGTTCGGTGGATTATTTACTGTACAACATTCGGTTGGTTGATGTGGCTCAGCGTCAAGTGCGTGTTGAGCCTTGGGCTCTTGTATGGGATCAAGATGGTATTATCCGTGACAGTGGGCCCGAACAGGTTGTCCTTCTTCGTTATCCGCGCGCAACCCGGTTAGACGGAAAAAACTCCTATGTGTTACCGGGACTGATCGATTGTCATGTGCACTTTTCGGCAGCAGGCCATCCGAGTAAATGGGACGATTTGACTCTATCTGTTCCGGAAATGACGGCTCGCGCCCTGGTTCACGCCAAACGCACTCTATATGCCGGTATCACCAGTGTCCGCGACGCCGGCTCGCCTTTTGGGATCGGGGTTGGCGTCCGCCGGGCTATTGAGCACGGCTGGCATGTGGGACCCCATATGCGCGTGGCTGGAACGCCATTTTCCATCACTGGGGGGCATGCCGATCCCGCTAATGGATTTCCTCCGCACATACACTGGCAAGGAGGTGCTGTTGTCGATTCCCCGGATGATGCACGGCGAGAAGCCCGGCGACAGTTGCGTGATGGGGTTGATGTCTTGAAATTCATGGCATCTGGCGGCGTCATGTCAACAGGTGATAAAAGCACCGAACGAGGATTATTGGTAGAAGAAATGGCCGCGGCCGTCGCCGAGGCGAAAAATCGGGGAAAGAAAACAATGGCCCATGCCCAGGCCCAAGAAGGCATTGAAAATGCCCTCAAAGCCGGGGTTGATTCGATTGAACATGGATTCTATCTCTCAGATTGGGCGATTGAAGAAATGATCAAACGCGACGTCACGTTAGTTGCCACCTTAACCGCTGTACAGCAAATTATTGACCACGGTGTGGAATCGGGAATTGCCCCGGATTCCGTGGAAAAGGCCAAAGTCGCACAAGAAGCTCACCAAAATAGTTTGTTGCGGGCATTTCGTGCTGGGGTGCGTTTTGCCATGGGAACCGACGCGGGAACGCCCTTTAACTATCATGGAGACAATGCGCAAGAAATCCGTCATCTCTTAGATTTAGGCCTAAACATTTGGGATGCGTTGGAAGCTGCAACGATACACGGCGCCGAATTATTGGATATTCCTAGTGGGCTTATTGCACCCGGCTACTTGGCAGATCTGATTTTATTGCCTGATAACCCTATTGATCATCCCCCCACGTTATGGACAACAAGTGAGCGTCGGCAGGTGATCAAACAAGGTCAACTTGTGAAACGTTTGGATTCCGTAGATCCTGTAGAACCTAAGGAGGCTACAGTATGATCCCTGACAATATTCTGGCTTTAGCACCAGAAATAATTCAATGGCGCCGACATCTCCATGCCCATCCCGAATTAGGATATGAGGAGTATGACACCCAACAATTTATCCTTTCCACGTTACGATCGATGGGCCATCATCCTAAGGTTGCAGGAGATACCGGAGTGGTTGTCGATATTGGGACAAGTGGTCCGATGGTGTTGGCGCGAGCAGACATTGATGCGTTGCCGATCACCGAAGATTCCCAAGTAGATTACCGTTCACAGCGTGAGGGAGCCATGCATGCGTGTGGTCATGATGGACATACGGCCATGTTACTTGGGGTGGCGCGGGTTTTGCCCTACTACCTTGGTAAGCACTCCGGGCGGGCCCGCTTGATTTTTCAACCCGCCGAAGAACGGCATCCCGGTGGAGCTTTGAAGATGATTCGTGATGGCGTGCTGGATGGCGTGGTCCGCGTGACGGGACTACACTTACAGTCGGAACTTCCTGCTGGAAAAATTGGCGCTCGCCTTGGTGTACAGTCAGCAAACTCGGATCGCTTCGACATTGTCATTGAAGGGAAAGGCGGACATGGATCCGCGCCACACCATACCATTGATCCGATTCCGGTTATGGCGCAGATGATTATGGCTATGCAAACCATTGTGTCCCGTCAAATCAGTCCTACAGATGCTGCCGTGCTGACCATTAGTGCCGTAAAGAGCGGATCGGCATATAATGCCATCCCCAGTCGAGCAGAACTCAAAGGCACGGTACGCACGTTTAAGACAGATGTTCAAGACAAGGTCATCGAACGCCTTAGACAAATCGTAGAGAACACGGCCGCAACGTTTGGAGCCCATGCGGAACTACAGTACCGGAAAGGTTATCCGTCGGTAGTGAACAGCCAAGAGGAGTGGAAGATTTTTAAAGCTGTTGTCGAAAACTTTGCCGGGCGTGATGCCTGGATTGATGTCGACGAGCGCATGGGTGGGGAAGATTTTGCTTATTACCTACAACAACGGCCAGGAGTGTTTTGGAATTTAGGTGCGCATGATCCCCAGTATCCCTATCCCCATCATCATAACCAATTCAATTTTGCGGAATCGGTGATGCCCTTAGGCGTATGGATTATGGTGCAAACGATTTTAGCATTCAGTGCAGCATCCCTATCACTGAGTGATACGCAAGGGCAAGAAGCGTTTTGAACGTTACTGATTGCGATGATGAAAAATGAATAAAGAGCCAGGAGGTTTGCGAAATGTCTACGAACACGAGCCATGCCGCAAAGAATCTGAAAGAAAAAACTGTGCGTTCGGTCGCACGGCAAAGCCCATTGTATTTTTTTATTATCGTACTCGTTTCCGCCATTCCGGCATTTTTGGAAGGTTTTGATACGAATTTGTATTCCTTTGGTTCTCCGTATATTGTACAAAATGTCCATGGGTCTAGTGCGTTGTTAGGGGAGGTGGGAACAGGCTTTGCCCTGGGCATTGCCATCTTTAGTATGGTCGGAGGCTACTTGTTTGACCAATTCTCGGTAAAGTATACCGTAATGGGCTCGGTCATTATTTTCGCAGTGTTTACGGTGGTTACCGGATTTGTGACGAGCCCGGTGGAATTATTGCTCGCTCGTTTATTAGTAGGAGTCGGCATCGGCATTTTTCAACCTGCCATTATTGCTTTGCTTGGAGACATTTTCTTCGAAACCCGGGGCCGAGCTGTTTCCGCCTTCGCGGTATTTTTTGGTGGAGGGCTGTTCGTAGGACCGTATCTCATCACCCCGTTTTTACCCCACTACCAGATTCCCTTTATTATTTCAGGTATCGCTAGTGCTGTGGCCCTGGTGATCTTTTATGGGGTCATTCCTAAGACCTATAAAAAAATCGAAAAACGGCGGATTGGATTTTCTGGCATTTTTCACCGCAATGTGGTCATTTTATCCTTATCCATTTTTCTCTTTGGGATTGCCCTATTCGGCTATTTGGGCTATTACTCGGACTATCTCTTGAAAGGGCTAAATTTGGCTCCTAGTCAAGCGGCCGAAGTGGCTTCGATGGGAGGCTTAGGCGGGTTAATCTGTGCTTTCCCTTTAGGATACTTAGCCGACCGATTTGGTCGTAAGTATTTAGTGAGTGCCGCGGCATTTCTCATTATGATAGGGAGTTTAGGCATGTTTCTGGTCGCCAAACAGATTGGACTCTTAACGGTTTTGACATTTTCCTTTGGTGCTGGCTGGGGGATTTATGTCGATTTGGTTGCGACGATGGCCCAAGATTCGGTGGACGATGCTATTGCAGGCACGGTAACAGGTTGGATTTTTCTGGTCTTTAATATTGGAGCGTTATTAGGTGGCCCCTTATTTGCCTTATTGCTTCCTCACGGATTTGTTGTAGCAGGCGTCGTCACATTAGGATTATCCAGTACGGTCTCGTTGATTCTGACGTTATTTACAAAACGCATAGATCAAAGCAACATTCTAAGTATAGAGTAGTCCTAGATTTAGAACGGGATCGTACTTTTTAGATCAAACATGCTTATTCTTCCGGCAAAAATTGATCAGGAGTTCTGGGGCCTCGTTGCAACGACGGCGCTGGAACTTTCTCATTATATAGACGGAGTAAGATTTGCCGAGCAGTACATAATGTGTTCACGTGATCGCGTAATGCGGGTGTGATGGGTTCTCCTTGCAAAACCTGTTCGCGAATGGTTTGTAGTTCCTCATCAAAACGGTCTAGATCATTTCCCAATATCACCCATTCTGGAAGATATCCGTGGTCTTTAAGAAGCTTATTCGCCCAATACTCGGGATGGTGACTAGATTCGATGAATTGGGGCATCCCTTTGCCTGGCAAGTTGTCGAAAACACCCTGTTTCATCGCCTTAATAATGAGCTCGTCAACATAATGCCACGGCCGTTCAAAATCGGGGAAGAACGGATGAAACCGCAAAGAAGTCAGTTTTTTGTTTTTCACTATCGCTTTACCCCCTACTCAGTCAATGGGGTGATCGATGAGAGCCTGTGTTGTATTCATTATGCCATAAGAGCTAGGAACAGGGATCCCAACGGCAAAAAGGTGTCCCTGTTCCTGCGACCGTGATTATCATTATGGGGACCGTTATCGGATGGATGATAACGGAATGGCCATGAACTGACCTAAACGGGTGCCTGTAAAAATCGTTTGACCGACTAAGACCGGACTCGAAGGCATAAAAGGCCCTTTAAACTGCCGATAGCCTAATTGTTTTCCCGTCGAGGCATTAATTGCCCAAAATTTACCGGTGGTATCGCCCACATAGAGCACGCCATTGTAGGCAATCGGAGACTGCATCAGAGTTCCGGTCAAATGATCTTTCCACAACAACTGCCCTGTTTGCGCATTCAAGGCGTAGAGGACGTTATTGAGCGGACTGCCAACATAGACGGTATTGTTATAGACCAAAGGTGCCACTGTTTCATCTCGGGGACCGCCATGAGGTCCCTCAGGAATAGGACCGGTTCCTTCATCAAATTCCCACTCGATATGACCGTTTTGCGCATTAAAGGCGTAAAAAATTTCGTGAGGTTGTCCATTTCGGGCTACGACCACATCCGCATAAACGCTGTTCCCGTATACGGCAGGCGAGACATCATCGGACCCTCCTAGCGGGTGAGAAAAAGGATGCATCCATTGAATTTTGTGCGTTTGAATGTTCACGGCATACATCGCAAAAGGATGCGCTCCGCCGAAATACAAGAGATTGCCCGACAATTCAGGAGAGGACATGCTGACATAAGACCCGATGGGTAATCGCCATATGGTTTGGCCAGTGGTGGCATTTAAGGCCAATACTTCATCGCTTCCGTTGGCGATATATAACGTATTGTTTTTATAGACAAAGGTTGGCATATTTTCGCCAGCGGTCTTGCGTTCCCAAATGATTTGTCCAGTTTTTGCGCTGAGCGCATAGATCGCATTGGCACCATTGCCGCGGATAATATCCGTGCCATATTGGGGAACATGACTAATCGGATAATTATGATTACCTGAGCCCACGAAGACTTCGCCATGAACGACAATAGGGGTGGTCATAATTTGATTATTGACCGGTGTTTTCCAGATGGTTGCCCCTGTTTTCGCATCTAGAGCATACACCGCGGGATTTTGGCCGATCCCGCCAACATATACCGTTCCCCGCACGACGGCCGGTTGCATTAAGGGTTGAGAGAACTGTCGAATCCAATTGGCGGTGAAATGACTTTGGGGTGCGATAACGGCATTATGTGTGCCGCCCAGTCCATAACTTGTCCAGTCTAATGCTCCAATTTGGGTATCTGCCACCGTGGGCCATCCGGGTTGTCCGGCAAAAAGTCCACACCCAGCTAATACGCTTGTACCCACAATACCTAGAGCCAATAAGCGTAGAGACTTCATGTACACGATCCTTTTTTTTGTTTTTCTGATACCGGGACAGTTTCATCAAAAATTCATCAAAAATTCATTTTTGATTATATAGGGTTTTGCGCGTTACAATCTGAAGATTTCCTGAATATCACGGCTAAAATCCAAAAACTTTTGCCTGCTAATGACTTAGCCGTCATGTTTCTGATGATTGAGCGTGATTTCCATAAACCGAGCGCCGAAAACGGGATTAGAATAATAGGCCGGAATATCGTGAAATCCCAACGAGAGATAAAGATGAATGGCAGCTGTCATAGACGGTACGGTATCAAGGCGCATCACATTATAGCCGTCATTCTTAGCGATGGTCATCATTCTTGAAATTAACTGTCGGGCTACGCCCTGTTGGCGATATGCGGGGCGTACAAAGAGCCGTTTCATTTCACAAGTCTTTGGCGCCCGCTGACGATAAGCCACGCACCCTAACGCAGCAGTGTTTTCCAGCGCTAATATGGCCACGCCGTAGGGTCGGCCGTACATACAGGAAAGATTGGTAATTTCAGTCGAAAAGTTTTGGAATTCCAAAGAAAAATCTAGCGTGCTGGCATACTCTTCGAGAAGTTCCCGGAACAATTGCCATTCGCCTGGTGTACAGACTTCTTTGATAATCATAAAAAGTCGTTATCCTTTCATTGCCATCATCGTGTCCATCGTCAACGTCTTGGTCATGGTTAGGGATGATGGTTCATAAGCAAGCGGTCATGGTTGTAGAATGGCGTTGGAAAATGCTGCGCGTCCGTTAAACAACATAACAAATAACCAAACATAATTTTAGAATACTAGCATCCAGACTTGATTGAAATAAAAAGTTCAGTATACTGATAATGACAGTAAAAAGAGGAAAGAAGGCGGTCCCATGGTGACCACAGGGGCGATGGCCGTACCAAGTCGAAAACGCGGCGTTTGGAAAACCGGTTTTTTTACGTTTGCCCATTTTTTAAACGATTCTTATCCCAATTTATATCCTGCGTTGCTACCGATTTTGATGGTGGCTATGCACTTCTCTGTCGCATTAGCGGGACTTTTAAGTTCGATTGCTGCATTGACCACGCAGCTGTTACAACCTGTGATGGGCTTATGGGCGGACCGGGTGGGTACTCGGTATTTCGTGGTTGGGGGACTCATGGTGGGCAGCATCGTCTCGGCGGCAGCCTTAGCGTTTTCGCCTTCCTACGCAATTTTTGTGATGGCATTGCTAGTAGCAGGACTGGGTAATGCGGCATTTCATCCGCACGCGTCAGCGTTGGTCGGGGAATTAGCCAAATCGCGCAAAGGCCTCGGTATGAGTTTCTTTATGATCGGGGGAAACTTCGGGCGGGCTTTAGCCCCTATTGCTGCGACTACCGCCTTTTTGTACTGGGGCCGGCATGGGCTATGGATTCTGGCGATACCTGGGGTGGTTATGGCGGGAGTCATGTGGTGGGTTATGCGTCCTGCTCCTCGTCCTCAAAGCCGAGCCGTGCACATTTGGACACCGGCGTTTCGACAAGGATTAAAGCACTCAGGAAACTTGTTGGTGGTGGTCATGTTAAGAAATTTGGCCAGCATGGCGACGGTGACCTTGGTTCCCATTTTGTGGCACTCCCTACATCGTTCCTTGAGTGAAGCGGCGGCCCTCTTATCCGTCCTGTTTATAGTGGGGAGCCTCGGAAATATGACAGGTGGTGCCATTTCCGACCGCATTGGAGCCAAACCCGTCCTTATTGGATCAGCCGTGGCGTCGACGATCTTTCTGCTGTGGTTTTTGCATGCACAAGGAATATGGATTTGGATTACGATAGGTCTTCTCGGATTTGCCTTGTATTCGACCGGTTCTGTAGTCATGGTGGCGGGGCAATCCCTGTTTCCGGATAATAAAGGCATGGCGTCAGGACTCACCTTAGGTGTGGGCAATACCTTAGGGGCACTGGCTGTCGGCGTGATAGGCATTTTAGCAAAACACACGAGTACGGAGATCGCTCTCAATACCACGGCATTGTTACTGTTGCTGAGTATCCCTTTTAGTATTCGCTTGCGAGCGATATGAAAATTGGCAGCAAATTTTGCGGGAAATTGATGCGCAGTGATTGCTGCTATGGAGGTTGCTCTCTATAATAAATGCGGATGAATTACGGCATTGACAAACACATTTAGGAGACAACATCGTGCGGACAAAGGCTATCACCTTGGAAACATTCCATGCGCAAGTAGCAGCGGCAGCACAAACATCATCAATTAACCAACAGATTGCGGAGTACGTCTCAGAACATTACCGGGAAGCCTCATTTATGACAGCGAGTGAACTGGCGCATGCCATTGGTGTGAGCCAAGCATCCATCACTCGCTTTAGTGTCGCCATGGGATTCTCAGGATTTACGGACTTTGTACGCACGTTGCAAGGGCTGGTTCGGGAAGAATGGCATACGCCAGAACGTGCCGTCTATGTCCATTCCGAATGGGCAGGCCAAAAAGATTTATTAGTGGAACAGGAAATTCAAAATTTGGAAGGCCTTCCTGATCTCATGGCCGATAGTCATGTCGCAGCGATGGCGAAAGCCATTGCCTCGGCGAAACGGGTCATTCTGGCTGGAGCCCGTGCATCGTCCACGATTATTCCCTATGCCGCCTATTTCTTGAGTAAGGTCAAAGACGGTGTGGAAATGGCGACTCCGAATACACCTGTTTGGGAGACGTTTGGTCTCGATCCGGATCCGGATTCGCTGGTGGTCGCATGGGTTTTTCCACGGTATCCTTTATCGTTAGTGACATGGTTGGAACGCTTGCGGCGGCAAAATATTCAAGTGGCTGCGTTTACCGATCGGTGGGTGTCGCCAGCGGTTCACTTGGCCGATCCTGTGGTCGTGGTTCCCGTGGCCAGTGCCTCGTTATTTGATTCTTATGCCGCGCCGTTTGTTCTTATTAACTACATTATTCGTCAGGTTGCAGCGTTGACCCCGGGACTACAACAACGTCTCGAAGCTTTGGAAGCCCGCGATCAAGCTAATCATGCGTTTTGGAACCGCCCCAATTCGAAATAAGGAAGAAAGAGGGAGCCGTAGCGATTTGCTACGGCTTCACGAAGTTGTTACGCTTAATAAGCTAGCGAACCCATCGGATCCCATGGCGGTAATACAATCGGATCGTCATGTAGTGCTCCGCGCAGTTCGTCTGATAAGTATTTTTTGTGAACGACCACTTGATAAAGGTATTCATCAAACCACGTATCACTCATGACAAAAAATCCTTGATTGCCCGGTTCCGTTCCCCAGCTGTTTTCCACTTTCCAGCGGTTCGGTTTGCCCTCCAAAAGATTCACGCCGGTTAGTACCATGGCATGGGTCATTTGACTTTCTCCATATTCCAGCCGCGTTCCCTTGTCCATGGTGAAAGGCACCCCTAAAGTAAGATCGTAATCAAATAGGGCCGGATCCATAATCCCCGTTGTCCGGTCAGACATCTTGCCCACGTCACAGCCAAACCATACGGGTTCATCGTCAAGTATTTGCGCTTTGGCAGCCTCTTTCAGTACGGAAATTTCCACATTGAGATAGCGAACGGGGCGCCCTCCTTTGACATTGCCTAAGAATTGGACCGTATACGTCCGCCCAAACGGCTTATCCGCCGTTGGAGCGTGAATCAAGCTGACATACTGGTCAAGATCAATGCCAATATACTTGTCGTAAAAGGCCTGGGGCGTCACATTCACGTCTTGATGAAATTGATTGTCCTCGTCACGGTATTCAAAGGTGAACTTTTGGGGAGGCTCTCCTAAGAAATGCACAAGCATTTGATAGATATCCGCGACCATTTGCATTTTGCGTTCAGAGAGTTGAGAACTGTCTTCCCCTGTCCGGTATTTTTCCCGCAGGATAAAAGCGTCTTCCCTGAGTTTAAGGGTTAATAAACGGTTCATGAGCATGGACTGGCTACTATGGAACGTTTCCGGCATGATATATTTGGGCACGACCCCGTATTTCTGAATCAGGTTGACCAACATATCCCATTGGCCACCATCTTGTACCGGAGCTTGGAGCAGCCATGCCATAAGACGGCCATCCGTGGGCTCGTCTAATGTTTCTAAGATATTCTCCAAAAAGTAATTCGCTTTTTCTAATTTATCCCAGAACATCAAATAAGTTTGGGAGATTTCAAATTCTTTAATTTTATTTTGTCGCATTAACGGGATACGTAGGGTGTTTAAGGCAGCAAAAATCCAACAGCGCCCACTTTGACGCTGATGGGTGATGGGCCCAGATGAAATTTCGTGGGAAAAGGTAAAGGGGATCTCAGTGATATGTTGTGTATTGAGGGCGGCCGCTTGAATGCCATGTTGTTGGATGGCATTAGCTACACGCGTGCGTAATGGATTCTTATGATAACGCTCTGAAAAAGTTTCAAGCCACTCACGGGTAATGGTTGGGTGGTGCTCGGTGTCGAGTTTCATAATCGGTGCGCCCTCCTTTGGGGTGAAATGGGAACCTGTTGGTGTCCGAAAGATAAAGAATAACAGGTCCGAGTTGTTGTCGGACCTGTTGTTAACCGCCGTAAAACCAGCCGGTGTCACGCATCATGAGCGGAATAGCGTCAGCTTGCCGGACGCCGGCATCTGTAACCTCCGCCACATAAACCGTGTGATCGCCTCCGGGCACGGTAGCTGTGACTTTTGCTTCAAACCATGCAGGGCATTCGGTTAACAACGGATACTGATAGTCGGGTGAAAATTCGAAGGGATGGCCATTTAATTGACCACCATCGAGCTGGGTGGGACGGAAAAAATCTGAGGCAATATTTTTTTGATCCTGTGCCAGTACACTAATCGCAAATTTTTGGGTTTTTTCAATTAATGTGTGCAAATGGCTATCTTTCTTGACCCCAACCATAATAAGCGGCGGAGTAAATGAGGCTTGAGACAACCAGTTGACAGTGCCTGCAGCTAATTCCTCACCATCCTTCACCGCGAGAATATAAAGACCATAGGTAATCATGCGTAGACTTTTCTTTTTCGCTTCTTGGTCCATGAATCATAACCCCTCCTATAGTGTAGCGGTGATTCATTACCATTCATAGCATATCGAACAAAATTTGGCCATTTTTCTAATACGCAGCGAAGAAAAAGGTTTGGAGGCTAAGACGGTTCAATTGCCTTAAAGTTGGTCTAAGCGAGGAAAAGTGAGGGACAAACGACAAAGGTTAAAACGCTTCGCCCTAGTGAGAGGGCGGTGGCAAGCAAAGAAGATACGAAGGGAAAAATGCTCTCTCATATCGTCTGCTTGTGACCGCGTTAGGCAGCATTTTCAGTAAAATCTTGTTTTCGATGATGAGACAGCCGTAGCGATTGCCAAAGGGCAACACTAATCACATCAATGCCCGCCATTACTGTCACAATTGTCATCGAGGGAGAACGCACAAAACCAATGTATAACGGGGACACCATCCATAAAGCTCCGAGTGCCGCACGCCAGAGGCTTCGGGACATCAAAGGCTTTTTGTCCATAATGGCCATAATGCTTAAAACAGTGATAGCGGCTGATATGACAAGACCTAAAATCACATAAGACAAGAGATGCAAAGGATCCATAGCCAAAACATCAAACCCAATCACCGCTCCAAACACGATAAGACCGATATTACACCAACGCATAATTCTCACCCCCTTATTTTTCTTTCATCTTTTAATCCTTTCACTCTTTATAGTATAGCGCGTTATTAAACCTCTGTGGATAAAAGTTCCATAAATTTAAATAGAAGTTTTTAGTGTGTCGGTATTTTGGACCGGCACACTTACTGGGGCAGTGTATGACACTTGAGGGTTTTGGCTGTTAAGAGGGCAAGGAGCTGCCGGATTTCATGCACCCACCGTCGGGCTGTTCATTCGTCGCACAACGCGTGATCCATCCAACCTCCGGGAAACTGAATCGCCTTAGAGGCAGTTGTTGAGAGCACCAATGACCTTCGTTTCGCAGTATGGAATGTCGGCATATAAAGTAAAGGCTTTTGCGAAACAACTGCAGGCTGATCGATACTGTTGTTGCGCAAGCGCAATGTTTCCTAACCCCATGGTCACGTGAGCACGAAGAATTCTATCCGTCGTTAGCCTTTCGACGAAACGCCACTTTACTTCCGCTTCGTCGTATCGTCCCGCCACAGTGCCACGCCTAAGTTGTACGCCGCAGCGGCCCATGCCCTTGATGTGTGCCTTGGCAATCCTATAACAACTTCTAGGGCCGACACAGCACGCGCTGGCCGGTTTAACTTAAGATACTGCTTGCCTAGCATGGCCACGGTATCAATTTCGAGGTCCAACCATTCCTCTTTGAGTGCACGCTTCACGATTGCTCGACCAATCCAGGTAGCCCGTTGCGGTTGATTTTGTTGCCACGCCGCATGGGCAAGTACAAACACAGCTCGGCCGTCATACGCTGGTACCGTGCCCTAGACAGTTCAATTAATCGACGGACAATGCGTTTTACACAAGCAAACGGGGGAGCGGAGCGATTTAGTAATCCATAACAAATTGTAACAGCTTCCCTGGGTTCCGTTGTACGGTCCAAATAGAGATCATCCCATACACCAACAGGAAGGCCAAGCCCGGTGGCAAGGGTATCAAGAACCGAAACCGAAGGACACATTCGGTCATGTTCGATGGCATTTATGGTGGACGTGGACACGAATCGGTGGACGGCCCTCATGGGGCGGTTACGTTCTAACCGCGCCGCCCCCACCGTAGTAGCCAGCGTGATTTTCTGCTGTTTCATTTTTCACCATGGTGGGAATGGCGCGCCTCCCAACATTATATTTTCGCTTCTCCGTAGAGCGGGTAAGATTGCATCGTTACCCCCTTGTTTCGTGTTCCCACTGCCTCTAATTTTATATGTATCGGGAAATAACGACAGCCTTTCTTCTTGAGTTCTTCTGTCGCGAAGGGACGAGGAATTTGACCGGATTTTATTCTCCCCAATTCGAACAACTCCTTGAGGCTGCCCGAAATACCGTCCGTGAAGAAGCAAGCCGTTTAGTTTACGCTAAGAATGAGTCATATCCCGTCATAGGGTCCGAAGCATTGGTTGGAATAACCCAAAATAGCGTTGGATTTCGTCACAAAACGCGGACGGGATGATTATCGTGGCAAGGGGACGATGGGCATGAAAACGCCAACCCTGTGGTTAGGCATGTGGTATGGGATATCAGGCGTGAGCGACGGTCTTTTCACGACCGTCGCGCTATGGGCCATTCAGCGAACCGGTACGAGTCCGTGGCTCATAACGTTGTCGGGACTGAGTCTCGTTGCTCCCCGGTTCGTCTTGATGTACCTCGGTAAGCTGATTGATCGGTCCGGTCCCGCCCCGGCATTCGTTGTTCTAAATGGATTGGGACTCTTGACGATCGGGGCCACCATCCTGTTCAGTCAACATCCTGTGGTCGTCAAAGGATTGGTGCTGGGAGCTCTATTTTTGATTACCACGCTATGGCAAGAAGTCCGACTGACGGGTAAGGCCATCGTGGCAGCGGAAGCCAGTTCAGCGCAAAAGGTCAAACTCAACGGACGATTGTTTGCGGTACAGAATGGGTGTTTTCTTGCCGGATTCGGAATCGCGGCGGTGCTATTCCTGTACCGCGACTGGTTTCACGCCGCCATGGTCATCGAGCTTGGGCTTCTTCTTTTGGGACTTTTCAACCTCATACCCATTTTACAAGCGCCCGCGTTGCGGCGCTCTGCCCAAACCCCTCCGTCAGGATCGTCTCCGAATCTCCGATATTTTTTCGATACGCTGAAACGGTTATGGCGCATCCCGCCGGTGCGATGGGTCCTCATCTTGGCGTTGCTCGCTAACATGAGTCTTGCGCCGCTAGCGGTTGGGTTGCCGACCCTCGTGCGATCTCGTATCGGGGCCTATGGGACTCTCTACAGCCTGATCAGTGCGGCTCGACCCGTCGGCAACATCATTGCAGTGCTGGGATCCGAATTGGGGGCCCATTACAGCGCCCTTTTGGGATCAGCTGCGGGGGGGATTGTAATGGGAGTGGGCTACGGATTTCTCGGCTTTCTGACACGCGGTGCGTTCTTCGCGGCGGGAGTCGGCCTGCTTCTGGCTGGGTTGGGGAACTTTTTCGTGGAGGCTTATCTCACAGCGTATTGGCAAGCCCAGGCCCCCGCCTCGAGTCGCGCTCAATTTTTAGGCAGCTTGATGTTATTGTTTGCCATCGCTCACCCGGTGGGGTTGCTGCTGTATGGGGTGTTGGGATCGTCCATTACGGTATCCCAACTCTTTTTGATTGGTGGCATGGGCGAAGTCGTTTTCGGGTTAGGGGTGCTGTTGTTGGGGGTGAGGGTTCGTCGATCTCAGCCGCTTCAACCCGAATCCGACGAGATGTCTAGTTCCGGATCCGAGAAGTTTTAGCAAAGGGGCGAAGAGATGCCTCGCCGTCAGGATTGGCGGTGAATGCCCTCGTGAGTCGGCGAGTTTCGGGCACTCCTGCTTTCGTCTTGTTCTAAATCAATGGGATTACCCACTACTCGAGCAACAGGACACTTCTAGTTGACCCCTTCGGGGTCAGCGCCTTGTCTCTTCGCCCTTAACGGCGTCATTTGGTGGATGGTCAGGCGGCTAATCAAGGGGTTTGTGTATTACGGAACGAAAAGGGCAATCTTTTAAGCCCCTTAAGAAGACGAGACAATCGCGATCTCTCCTGGTAGGGTCATGATCAGTTCAGAAGAGAGAGTGTGTACGATGCATCACACCTATTCATCGGAATTCAAGCAACAGATTGTTCAAGAAGCTCAAGACACGCAAAATGCGCCATGAGTTGCTCGTCGCCATCCACTCAGCCCGTCGATGGTGCGTCGTGGGGTGCGTGAGGCTGTCAAAGCAGCGCACCATCCCCACGATCTCATGAGTCTGGTAGACGAAAATGAACGGTTAAAACAATGACTCGGGGAAAAAGATCTGCCGATGGCTATGCTTCACGATCGGCTGCAAAAAAGGGATCCGTCCGTGACAGCATGGTGTGAAGACGTGATGGACTCTATTAAGTCCCCAAATGCTTCTAGACATCCCCTCCGTGATGCGATACGATTCCATGCAATTATCGTCGCCGAAAATTCTGGCATCATTTCCATCATGAAAGGATGTGAAACCACGGGAGAGACAACGGGCCCCAATTTGTGGCTCAGCGGTGGGCGGGGTGTCAGGTCTTAGGAATAACTCACGAACGCATTCCGGTGGCGACTCCCAACAAGAATGCGCACATCGAATCCTGACACAGTCTGCTCGAAGGGGAATGTTGGCGGAATCAGGTCTTTCAGACCTTGGCGGAGGCGTATACGGTGACCGCCGAGTGGATCCGTTTTTACAATGAACGCCGCATGCATGGGAGTTTGCAGAATTGGGCTCCCGCTGTGTATTATGCACAGTGCCAAACGGGCACCGCACCACCAATGCACCCGGTGCGGTGTTAAGGAGCCAGCCCGAGACGGGCTCGTCGCTTCACTCTTGACCGCGGGTTTTGCCTGGAGGCCGAGGTGGTCCCAAGCGCTGCGGAGAAGCGGCCTAGCGCGCTTGGGACGTCCGGCTCGCCGGGCGGTCTCCTCGACGCGGGGAGCGAAGCGGAGAAATGTCCCCTGACTGGATTGGAATTTTTAACCAAAGCATCGATATCCAGTCAAATGTCATGTGAACAGGACTATTGTCTAGAAATTGGGGGTTAAACCGATTGACATAGATCCACTACGAGTAGTGGACGAGAAGAGATTAGCTGTTGCGCACCTCTGATATAAGCTTCTGGAGTGGTGCATGAATGTGGGGAATGTCCTCGGTGGCTGTCGTCCATACCATATCGATGTCGACTTCGTCGTACCCATGTATGAGCAGGTTGCGCATGCTTTTCATGACATTCCATGGCAGATTAGGATGAGCACGAAGAAATTCCGCCGTCAGCCGCCCCGTCGCTTCCCCGATAATTTCAAGCTGGCGTATGACGGCGCTTTGCCGGATTTCATCATCCAAAAATTTTTGGTACGAGATTCTTTCCGTCCAGCGCCTGATACGTTGGACCGCTTCCTCGATATGAGTCAACGCGCTGAAATTGTCACGTTTCGGCATAAATCACCCGCCGTGTCGAAAGAATTTCGTCCCGCAACACGGGATAGAGTCGTTGCTTGTTGGAGACATCGACGCGCCGGCCCAATAGTTCTTCCAAGTCTACCACCAAACGTCCCACGTCAAACAGCGATCGGATGGGTGACGTGGGTTCCACGTCATAGAGCACGTCGATGTCACTCTGAGACGTAAAATCGTCCCGTAATACCGAACCGAAAAGCGCCAATTCCCGAATCCCATAGCGACGGCAAAGGATTGTCAACCTGTTAGGATCGATTGAGATCGGCAAGTGTTCAGGAATATCCACGCGCGGCGGCATATCACATCCCCCTTCCTCATGGCGTATGTTCGATAAACCAAGATGTGCATGTTTTTTTCAGACTATTGACTGAAATGGCTTGCTGGCCCATTAACAGTCTGCGAGTGGCATCAATATGGCATCCAGGTTTTTTAGAATATAGCGAATGATTCCGTTTTTTTTGTTCTCTCATTTTAACGTTCTTCTTATTGCGCATCATGTGTTATCTTTCCGATCTTGTCAACCATCGAATACGGCTATTGTAGGCGGAAGGATGGGAACGTATACCAACGTGTTACAAACTGGCAGACGTGGCGGGAATCGAACCCGGATTGTGGGTCTGGATGGCCGTTAGACGACGGGAAACGGGGCAGTTCGGTCCATATTCCGGTAAAGAAGACAACTCTGGTAGACGTGGCGCTAACACCTCCCATAGAATTGTAGCTTCAGCCTGAGCTGTGCGCATGCGTTCTTCGTTGTTATCGGGATTTGAGCCCTGATATCTGATCGGTTCCTTCTTGGGACTCCGTATGGGCACTGGACCCGGATGTGCCGAAGGAGGCTGGCGAGAGTGTTAATGACCGTCGACCAAGATGCGGGGCAAGACGTAAAGATATTCTTCCTGTGAACAATCGAAATTGGTGACTCATTTCATTGATATACCACTGATTAGCGGCAAAAACATATAAGGTCTTTTTGAGTTCGTCAATTTGGGAGGCGAGGGCATTTTGGCTCGAGCGCTGGGATAAAGGGAGTTTGAGAGCTAATGAGCTTAGGATGAGAATGGCTATCATGAGGGCCAGCATGCCATAACCGCCCGGCCATCCAAAATGGGAAGGCGATGCAATTGTCGATGAAAGAAAACGGTGAAAAGCGTTGACGGCGCTCAGATAGGCTGTTACAACCAAAGCTAATAGCAAGGAAAGCGCGAGCGTCTGTTTCCAGGAACGGCTGAAGCGAAAAATACTCAGGCTCGCTTGGGTAATAGCTGCCCAAGCAAATAATAACAAAATGCCTTGTCGCTGCCAGTCGATAATGGCTTGCCCGGTAATGTGAGAAATACCGTAAAACACGATGGCGGGAAAGATTAAACCTAGTGTCCAAATAGGCCATGATAAGGGACGCATTGGCGTATTTGAATGGGGATGGGACACTTTACCCGAGCCTAAGAACATCGTGGCTTTGAAGATTCCATGACTTACCAAATGGAAAATGACAAAGGCGTACGCGGCCAGTCCGGCTTCCATGACCATAAACCCCATTTGTCCTATCGTAGAAAACACGAGACTCCGTTTGATGTCGTTTTGGGTTAACATCACACTGGTTCCATAAAAGGCCGTCACAAAACCCACAAAAAAGATAATAGACATGACCGGAGAGACGAGGACAAACATTGGGCTCAAGCGCGCCAGCAAATATCCGCCCATATTCACAACCCCTGCATGCATCAAAGCGGACACCGGTGTCGGAGCCTCCAGAGTGTCCACAAGCCAAGCATGTAAAGGAAATTGAACCGTGCGCGCCATAATTCCGCCGAATATTAACAGGGTAGACAGGGTCAAAAGAACGGTAGGAGGAAGGGATAATAAGTGCACCGGATGAACCCGGGAAGAGTCTACGAGGTGAAAGAGTTGAGGCTCATTGACCGTATTATAGGTTAACGCGATGACTAGCACACCGATCCCGAAAGCCACGTCGCCGAGCAAGTACGTTGCCATCATGCGGCGTGTTGCCCGGCACGAGAACCAAGGGCGCGAACAGTTTAACGAGACGAGATAGATGACCGACAGCCCGGTGAGCACCCAAAAACCATAAAGCATGACAAGATTATTGGCCATAACCAACATCACCGTCGTCAAGGTGGTTAAGGTTAGAGCCGGAATAAACCGGTGAACGTAGGGCTCGCCCCGCATATAACGCAAGGCATAGATATGCACAAGCGTGCTGACGAAGGTTACCAACAAGAGCATGACTGCTGTCAACCGATCGACGTAAAATCCCAATGGCAACAGCAAAAACCGACCTAGAGAAACAGATGCGTTAAGGGTGACCGGGGCTTTAATGGTCCCCAGCAAAACGGCACATGATAGGGTGAATGAGAGGACAACGGCAGCGATGGCTATGGAAGACCGCTTGAAATCCGAGGGTGCCACAACCAGACGCAGGATGGCAAAAGCCACTAATAAAGGAACGGGAATCATCAACGCTAGAATATGGGTCCATTGCCACAGGGTATCAAAAACCAAAATGCCACCATCTCCTTGACCTTAAGGTAAGACCGGAAGACCGTAAGACCGGATGTTATCGGTACTTGCCTCACGTGATGCTGCTTCGTTATAATAATCACGATTTATTATTCACGACATAAACTTCATATGTCAATGCTTTTTCACGAAATAGGCTGGGCCACCATAGGGCAACAAGATGGCAAACCAGGTCAGGAAAGGTGGGTCTAAAATCAAGACCATAACGAGGGACGAATTCCAAGCTAATATTCCTCAGCACATTGGCCCTATGGTCGATGAGGCGGCGAAAATCCTTGCACCGTTGTGGCCGATTCGCACGTTTATTGCCCGTAATCCCTTAATGGGTTTGGATGACCGACCGTTTCATGAGGCGGTTCATCAGGGATACGAACTTTTAGGACGGCGAGGTTATCTGTCTGAGCAGCAATTTGTGGAATTTTATCACGCTGGACGCATTACAGATGATGACCTCGACCGCGCCTTAGAAGCGTGGCACCATCGGCTGTCCCAAGAATCACGACATGAGGCCAATACACCATGGATAGCGACCATGGGACTTCGGGAATGGATGCGCCGATTGTTTTTCATTCTCAGCAATCAATATGTCCCCGTTTCGTATTCTTCATTCCTAGAGACTCTACCTGTTACGTTTCCGGGTTCCGCTACAGGTCGCAACCCTCAGCCCCTTGAGGGAGAACACGATAATGTTCTTTGGACGGTGCTTGTGGAAAAGCTCTCCCGAACTGCCTCTTTTTTGCAAGACATGGCAAAAGAGAACGGGGAGGACGGGTCCCATCATCATTTTGGAGGGCGAGAATGGAATGCGTTCTTTGCCCAAATCGTTGAAGACGACGTCCATCAAATTGGGCCTCGAATGACTCTTGGCGAATGGTGCGAGAGCTTGCTTGACACGGATACGGTGGAACAAATTAACGCGCAAATCATCAAGTGGTCTGCAGCATTTTTGGATGAGGGTCAGGCAGCCTGGCCCATGCCCGGCCGAGAGAAGGGATTTTATCTAGCGTGGAAGGACTTGGCTGCTCGCGATCTTTGGGGGCGGACTGTTGGAATTCGTGATTTTTCACAAAAAATTCAGCAGTTGCCGGACCAAGCCGAGAAAGCTTTGATCACCCTTTTAATGCAAATGGGGATTCCCTCTGAACACTGGACAGTTTATTTAGCCCGTCATTTGGGTCAGTTGCCTGGGTGGGCGAGCTTTATTAAATGGCGTGCTAACCAATCCGACTATGTCTGGCAAACGAAGTATCCGGCCAATCTTGTGGAATATTTAGTGATTCGCCTGTTTTATGAAGCGGTCTTGGTCGAGACCCTCTGTGTTGAGACCTGGGGTATAAAAGGATCTCTTTCTGGTATCAAGGATTTTTTTCAAAAACATGCTGCCGAATATTATGTCCGCCGGGAATATCGACGCGAAGGGACAAGATGGATTGCATCGCCTTCTTTGAAGCGTCTATTGATCCAACACTGCAAAGAGACAGATCGGCGTAGTAAGAAAACACCGGAGCACGAATGGCAATTCCTGGCGATGGGAATTTACCGTGAACAATTCATTTATGAGCAATTCCGGCAGGTGGAACAGGTGTTTCGGGTAGTCAAGGATCTACATTTGGACCTTGACCAGATAAAGAAATTATCAACGAACGAGCTAGATCAACTGCTTTCGTGGATTCAGCTCTTTAACCATGAGACCCGGGCCCAAATATGGCTTGAAGCCTATGAAGAGCATTTTCGATATCATCTATTACAAAGATTACCCCCAACGTCGAGCACGGTTCGACAGGGGTCGAAGGATCGCCCTATGGCCCATGTCGTGTTTTGTATCGATGTGCGCTCTGAAGGATTTCGCCGTCATCTCGAAGAGACGGGAGAGTATGAAACGCTGGGGACTGCGGGATTTTTTGGCGTGCCCATCCGCTTTCGTCCGTTTTCAAAAGATGAGGTGCGCCATCTTTATCCGCCTTTGTTGTCATCGAATACCCTGATTGTCGAAGAACCACAACCTGGTCAGGTTAAGTCTGTCGATCGGCATATGAACTTTATCTGGGGCAAGCAGTGGCTAGAACGTCTCACGACGGTGTTGAAGTACAATTTGATGGCCCCGTTCACATTTATCGAGGCCAGCGGATGGACGTGGGGAGTTAAAGCCGTTAGCAAAACATTATGGCCTCGGGCTACCGTTCAAATGCGCGATTGGCTTGGACAACGGATAAATCCACCCGTAAAAACTCTTCTGAACCTCGGGCAGGGTCGAGAAGATGGTCATCATCTGTCAACGGCTCCCGGTATGCACCTGGGTTTTTCCCTGGAGGAACAAGCACAAATGGTCCGCAATGCCCTGAGCGTGATGGGAATGACCCGGAATTTTAGCCGTCTGGTCTTATTTATGGGGCATGGCAGTCATTCGGAAAATAACCCCTATGCTAGTGCCCTGAATTGTGGTGCAGTCGGCGGACATCATGGCGGGAATAATGCTAGGGCTCTAGCCACCATGGCCAATAATCCAGATGTCCGCCGCTTGCTCAAACAGCAAGGTCTTGTGATACCGGATGATACGCTATTTCTGGCGGGAGAGCATAATACGACCACCGATGAGGTCACTCTTTATGATCAAGACGCGGTGCCCCACTCCCATCGTCAAGAATTTGACCGGTTACGCTGGGCGTTACATCAGGCGGGAGTACAAAACGCGCGAGAACGGTGTTTAACGCTGCCAGGCGCGTCGAGCCGACGAGATGGTTCCCGCGCTGTGCAAACCGTTCAATACCTGAGTGAAAATTGGGCAGAGACGCAGCCCGAATGGGGATTAGCGGGTAATGCGGCCATGATTATTGGGCGGCGGGCACTCACCGAAGACATCGATTTGGATGGGCGAGTATTTTTGCAATCCTATGATTTCGAAGAGGATGCTGAAGGACAATCGCTGGAGGCTATCATGACGGGTCCTATGATTGTCGCATATTGGATCAATATGGAATATTACTTTTCGACCTGTCACAATCCCGGATATGGCAGTGGCAGCAAAGTCACTCAAAATGTTGTGGGGCTCGTGGGCGTCATGCAAGGAAGTCAGAGTGATCTGCAAACCGGTCTGCCCCGACAATCGGTGATGGATGGATCTCAGTTACGTCATGAACCTATGCGTCTTTTTGTGATTATCGAATCCCCTCATTCCCGGGTTGCAGCGGTTCTTCGCCGCCAGGCGTTAGTGGAACGCCTGGTCGTGAATGAATGGCTCTATCTAGTCGCTCGAGATCCTGTTGATGGTCACTATTGGCGCATTCGAAATAGTGGGCAATACGAGAAGCTAGATGTTGAGGTTCTGCATGGAAAGGACGAAGGCAAGACAGTTACAGACGTATGCTCAGCTGAGTAAAGGACCGGGTTTGTCCCTGGATTATAAGACGCCGCTCTTCTGATGCTCACGGTTCTTTTAGTTCGGTATCGTAAAGAGTTCGCTGAATGGGGGCCTTGTGGTCGACTATAGAAGATTTTCCAGCGAACTCTCATAATCCCTAGTCATTTGCCATTACCTGGGGGCACCTTCTCGGTCGATGATAAACCCAGGATGTGACCCGCCCCTCGTGCATGGCCTAGGGATTGGGAACACTCGTTGCTGCCGTCATGCTAGATCACGCATTTGGTCTATTCTTTCCGGGGCGTATAATGCAAAGGCAGTTCGTGACCATTTTCGGATAGAGCTAAGATTGCCAAAAGATCTTTAACGGCCCGTCCGCGCTGCGCAGGATGGCGCATGGGCAGTTCGGGATGAATTTCATAACGATTTCGTCGGCCGTCCCGAAACCGACTGATATAGCCGGCCTCTTCCAAATCGTCGAGAATCCTTTGCACCGCCCGCTCCGTGATGCCGACAATCGTGGCAATTTCTCTTGCCGTCAACGCTTTCTTGTCATTACGCGCCAAACACAAGAGAACCTGAGAATGGTTGGTGAGAAACGTCCAGTCTGACATAACGCCTTCCTCCATGTCTTCTGAAATGACGACATTAATTTCATGATAAACTAAAATCCCTTTGGGCGCCCAGAGATATTCCGCCTGTCATCGTGTTTCTTTTGGTACAGCTCCGGTTTCAAGGAGCAACTCGCAGTCTAACCATTGTTTTAGGACGGAAATCTCGAAGAGGCAACCCGCGTTGTCTTACGATTTCATGGATGGTAGAGTAGGCGGGAGGACATGCTTTCGGTAACGTTAAAGGTTGGGGTTAGAACCAGACCGATGACGGAGAACAACAAATGTCGCACAGGGTGAACTCTCATGAAAATGATCAAAGGATTTGATGTGGCGGTCATCGGATCCGGAATTATCGGCCTTTTTGCTGCGTATTGGGCTCGACAAAAAGGACTGCACGTTATTGTGTTTGATCAGCATCATCCTCCGCACCGTTACGGCTCATCTCACGGTCTGAACCGCGCCATCGAATATATCTACCAGGAACCTAGTCAACAGTACTTGCCATGGATACAAAGAACATGGGAATTATGGCGGTCCATGCATCAGACATTTGCTCCATTAGATCTGCTTGCTGTGACGGGGGCTGTGACAATTTTGGTTGAAACCGATCCCCGAATTGCTCAACTACAAACATGGGCTGAGAATTTGGATGTTCCCTTTAAAATTTTGGGGCCCGCTTCTCTCCGCTCACGGTTTTCTCAGTTATCGATTTCCCGTCATGTGATCGGCATTGAGGAACCCAGTGCGGCAATGATCGCGGTAGAACCTTTCATAAGATCCATGATAGCCTGGGGCCAGGAACACAATATCCCATGGCATTTTAATGAGAAGGTGCTAGCTGTCAAAGCGCATCCTGATCATGTTACCATTAAGACCGCGGACACTGATTATACGGCCGCCCGAGCGATTGTGACACCAGGACCATGGCTGTCCCAATGGGGCTTGAATATTCCCATCACCCTGTCTCGCCAGCTTATGTTATGGGTTCCTAAAAGCTCATTACCTCTTTCCTCAATGGTCAACATCGACCTTTTAGAAGATATCCGCATCGCATTTTTTCCGGAGCCCCAGGAACGGTGGGGAACCAAAATTATTGCTGATGTCCCGCTGACAGCAGGTGAGAAGACCTGTAGTGCCATATCCGTGGAGGATATCTTGACGGTGAATGATCAAATTAGACCGATTTGGTCCGGAATTGACCGGGCTCCCTTGATACATCATGAGCCGTGTATTATGAGCATGACGCCGGATCAAAATTTTTACATTGATTATTGGCCGGGGAGTAAACACATCGTTATAGGAGCAGGATTTTCAGGACGGGGTTTTAAATATGCGCCGTTAGTCGGGCAATGGCTTGTCAATATGGTGATGCAAGAGCCAATAGAAGATGACTTGTCTTTGTTTCGTATCAACCGCATCGACAATCTATCTTAGTTTATAGAGAAAAATTCATGAAGCCATAATGGAAACATTATGGCTTCTCACATTTTGAAACAAATATCCTAAGAATATATTAAGAATAATGAAGACAATGAACAAACATTATTGGAAGTCAATAAGTGAGATGATTCTAACCAGTTACTAGCAATGGTGAAGCATAAGAATGTCGAACATTAGCAATCATGGGTAGGACTGTAACACGTCTCATAAATGGGACCTCCCTTAACGCGGATCTGATCGGACGTTTTTGATCGTTGGGCTAGGAGTCATCAATTATTCATGGATGAATTTATGATTGGTGAGTTTTGAATGGACAAGGAATACGACCTGCGTATCCTTGAGCATAGTGCCGGGAAAAGAATGCGGATGTTGCAATAAGTTCTTGCTAGAACAATAAATCATGACAATGATTGGGCAATATAAACAGAAAAATGATAACCATGATAGATACAATTAAGATAGAATTAATATAAAATTATGTCATAAATAAATGAGTAGTATATTTTATAACATCACAGGTCGACAAGGAAAGAGAGAGGATATGGCAGGTTATTTAAAGCGATATGCACGTTTGCAACAGACAGAGGATCAAGAAGAGATAGTCATTGGTCTTCCCAAAGTGCTCGCGCACCAATTTCGAGTCTATCTTAGCCAGCTCAACTTATCGATGGATGAAGCGGTGCAATATTTGATTGAAGAGGAATTGCGCGATCATTCCTCGCCGGAATCCCGCGCGGAAAGATATAAGGAATTTTGGGCGGCTGTGATTCGCGATATGGGCATTGAGCGTACCCCCCTTTCCCAGTCATGGTATAGTTTCGCTTCCGGACATAAAGGCATTAGCTATACCCTATCCTTTGGACGCGATGGCCGGATTCGGATCGAATTGTCGATTGACACGGGGGATAAAGTCGCTAATCACCGGATATTTGACGCTTTAAAGGCCCAACGTCACGAGATCGAACAGCATTTTCCACGGGCCTTGACCTGGGATGATCATGACCACCGACGGTCATGCCGAATTGCCCTGTACCGTCCTGGGCGGATTCACGATGATAATCTTGAGGAATTACGAGCGTGGTTTATTCGGGGATTATCCCTGTTTCAAGAGGTCTTTTCGCCTCTCCTCCAAGCAGTGGTCTAGGATTATCGGGATATCGCTCACATTGAATGCCTTGGGCATTCTCAGGGCAATTATTGCTAAGTCGCCATGATATACTCAAAAGCACAAGACCTCATAAAGAGAGGAGCGGTGTGAATGGCAGCAGGTGATATGCAACAGGTGAGCCTCGCGACTTTTGCGGGGGGATGCTTTTGGTGTATGGTACATCCGTTTGATCAAATGCCCGGGGTGCTGGAAGTCGTATCGGGTTATACAGGGGGCACCACAGAAAATCCTACTTATGAAGAAGTGTGTTCAGGGACCACGGGTCACTATGAAGCTGTGCAAATTACGTTTGATCCGCGTCAAATCACATACGAGCAACTCTTAGAAGTATTTTGGCGCCAAATTGATCCCATGGATAGTCAAGGTCAGTTTTACGATCGTGGTCCGTCCTACCGTCCAGCCATTTTTTACCACGATTTACAGCAGCGTGCGTTAGCCGAGCAATCCAAAGCCCGTTTGAATGCGAGTGGGCGGTTTCCCGCTCCCATTGTTGTTCCCATTCTACCGGCTGGAAAATTTTATCCCGCTGAAGATTATCATCAAGATTTTTATCAAACCCACCCCGAACATTATCAACGCTACCGCCAAGCGTCAGGGCGAGATATTTTCTTAGCGCAATTTTGGGGGCAATCATCCAAGTAAGTTATGACAACACGGTGTCTGGGGAATGGGCAAACAACGCAGCATGTTGACCCGCCACGTAGCCCGTGGAAAAAGCGACAGTAATATTGTAACCTCCGGTGTGGGCATGGACGTCAATCACTTCTCCAGCAAAATAGAGTCCGCGACATCGTTTAGAGGCCATTGTGCGAGGATCGATATCTTTTATGGACACACCCCCACCGGTGACGGTGGCTTTTTCTAAGGGCAAGGTGCCTGTTATGGTGATGGGAAAGTTCTTGATGGTTTGCACCAGAGTGTGAATTTGGGCGTTGGATAATTGCGCGACCGGAAGCGAGCTGGAAATTTCTGCGCTTTCCAACAAAACCTCGGTTAATCTCTCCGGCCAGCTCTGGTTCATAATCGTCTTCACCTGCCGCTTGGGGACCTGATTTCTGGCCTGATAAAATGCCGTCATGAGGCTATTGGCAAGCTTATGAGGTGCTAAATCAATCCATGCTGTCAAAGCGGTGTGCGGATTGTGGCGCAACGCCGTGGACACATAATGACTGAGCCGTAACGCTACCGGCCCGGTCAATCCAAAATGACTAAAGAGTAAATCCCCAGATTCGGTGGTTAAGGTTTTTCTGTGGTCCGTGAGACGCACAGTAACATTTTGTAAAGATAAGCCTTGCAGTCGCCTTTGTGTAATAATGGTGGCATTACTGGTGAGAGGAACTTCGGTGGGATATGGATCGACAATGTGGTGTCCTAAAGCACGGGCCCAAGGATAAGCGTCGCCCGTGCTACCCGTAGCGGGAACGCTGGCACCACCAGTGGCCACGACCACTGCTTTGGCTAATAGAACCGAACCGGAAACTAACTCAATTCCGTCAATCCTTCCGTCTTGAACCCGTAACCCTTTGACAGGACTGTCTTGGAGTATTTCGACACCCGCCGTTAACAGCTGGTCGATTAGAGCCTTTACGACAGTGGAGGCCTTATTGGAGCGGGGAAAGACGCGTCCTCGGTCTTCTTCTTTTAAGGCAATGCCAAGGTTTTCAAAAAATTGGATAATCTCACGATTACCGAATTGCGACAAGGCGGAATACATAAATCGGCCGTTTCCCGGAATGTTTTTTATCAGTTCATCCAAGGGCTTGGCGTTGGTGACATTACAGCGCCCTCCACCCGATATGGCTAATTTGCGTCCGAGCTTGTGCCCTTTTTCCACCAATAGAGTCTTGGCCCCAGCGTTTTGGGCCGTGATTGCTGCCATTAACCCACTCGGACCGCCACCAATCACAATGACATCATACCGTGTGCTCAATGAATCCCCTGTCTCCTGATATATCTGCTTGGCGAAGTCAATCATTGTTTGACTATATCATGATGCTACCAAAGGGTAAAGAACGCCGACATCTAAGACCGAATCTTTGACAATGGACGGCGGGGCACAGCGGTCGTATCTTGTTTAAAGGGTGTAGCGCATGGAGGTTATGGATGAGACGAGAGGAGGGGATGGGAAAGAGGAATAAACCATCCTTCGATGCCCCCGTGTTGGCCATTGATATAGATGTCATAATGTACGTGATGCAAACCCCAGGGATTTTTGACGGTACCCGTGATGGTGATTAGCCAGTCCCGATGCCAAGGGGCTTGCGCCGGGTTATCTTCTCCGGAAATTTGGGTCCATACCACCTGGTAACCACTGTGGCTAATATGCTGAAAATCAGGTCGGACGATGGTGAGAACCGTGTGATAAAGAGGTTGAATCGGAACGCGCATGACGTACTCATTATAGTAAAAATTATTCAAAAGCCAACTCAATCCTCCGACGATGGCTAGGACTATCGCCATTCCCCACCATCTATGCTGTCTTTGGGGTAACATTAGTGCCCGTCCTTTGAATGCCTTTGGATCGCAGTGAGAGACGATGGGATAATGCTGATCAAGGCGTGATCGACGTGTGGAGACTGGCCGTTAACAAAAACCGTGATATCATAGGTTGCATAACACCGTCCCTGTGTGCCGACACACCAAAATCCTTGCATTTCGTAGTCGCGATGAAAATATCCGTGGTAATTGACCCAGGTAATCGTCCAATGCGTTAATACGGTACCCGGACGTGACAGTCCCATCCAACGCTTCCCGATGCGCTGGGCTATTGCAGGCGAGATCGTGATTCGGTAGCAAAACCAGTATCCACTAGCCGTAACGAGAGCCAAGAATCCCATTGTCATCCAGACGATGAGTCTTGCCGTTGAAGAATTGTGTGACATGTTCAAAGACCTCTCCTCTAGGGTGATTTTGATTGTCCAATCACGGCAATCAGTGCGTCACAACAATTATCATCTTTCCCTTATCATCTTTCCCTTTGCTTCTGTGTCTGTGTCTCATGACCCCAAGGGACTGGGTTCAAGAGGCTAATATCATGACTCCGAAAATGAGTACCAGTATTATGAGTTGGAGGCGCATAAAGGTTAAGACGTGCTGATGTAAGGTGGTAATGGTCTGAGAGTTTACCGATGGTTGTTGGCATAACTGTAGGATTTTTTGATTGACCGGGCGAATTTTAAAAAAACCAATTACGAACATCACGACTAGTAAAAAACCCAGTCCAACAAAGTCAGGATTCTTAAGGGATGCCAAGGTTCTATTCGTATTGCTGTTCAGCGCGACGCCACTTAGCACGGTTAGGAAGGCAACCGATGGATTAAAAGTCATCATGCGCGGCAAAAACCACCGAAAAAAAGAGGCTTGGGCGGCCAAGGGTGTTTGTAAGAAGCCTGGGATAAGAAAGAGGGTAACGAACGTGTCGGTTCCGAGCCAGAGACTCGCAAACAGCACATGGAGATAGAACAGACCTATGGATAATCGCAGAGTCCATAGCCAGATGATGACAAGCACGACCACCAGTCCGAACCCGCGATATACATTTTGTGGAGTTTGCCAGAACCATAATTTCCTGTCCATTATCTTTAGGCCCTTTTCCGCTTAAAAAGATTTTGACCGGTAAGAACTTGGTGAATTCATATGATGAAAATCCATCCCTACTAACTATGATAAGCGATTTCTTAATGCTGTCGCTGGGTCATTAACCGATAATCGATTGGTCTAAAGCGTGTGTTTTTTTGTGTTTATCCTTGGACCGTTCAATGGTCAATCCAGTCAGTATATGCTGTTATCCGGTTCTGGTATCATACAGGGAAATGACACAGGAGATTCCAATGTGAACACGCTCGATACCAAACGTATTTTAAGCAATTTGGCGACGCATGATCCGGCCCAGTTGCACCTCTCGGCAGGATTTCGCAACGCCCTAGGCATTGCCTTGCCGCTTCTTGTCGGGACCCTGACAGGCCATGTTTCAACGGCCGTTGTGATGGCTGTGGGGGCTTTGGTTTCCGGTCTGGCCGGTTTATCCGGCACGATCCGTCAAAAATTGCGGACGATGACTTTTGCGGTATTATGGATTGGCCTAGCGTCGTTCTTGGGGAGTGTTATGGCCCATTCCCTTCTGGGCATCATGATCGTGACCATGGCTAGCGGATTTCTTGCGGGCATGATGGTCGCACTGTCTCCTCAGGCCACACAAGTGGGAACTTTAGCGACGATTGGATTAGTGATTTTTTCAGGATTTCCGGCCACGCCTTATTTTGCGGGGATTCAGACGTTACTCGTGATCGCCGGCGGCCTATTGCAACTGATACTGATGATAACACTAGCGCTGATTGTGCCTAAGAGCACCGAAACGGACAGTGTGGTGGCCGTCATCAAGGCGCTGACAGACTATATTCAACATCCCACTCGGCAATATGATTTAACCTTATCCTATGCCCTAGCCATGGCCGAGGGACAAGTGAGTGACTCCCTGATTTCGCCGCGTTACCGACAATATTTATGGGATGTGCTGCGCCGCATACAACACATCCGTTTATTGTTTGTGGATCAAATTTTGGAGACTAAAGTCCGAGACGGGACTGTGGCTCTTCCTATGGCGCCGATTAACGTGGAAAGCGTGATCTCAGGTCTTCACAATGTGGCACAAGAACTTCGCCGCAAATCCCAAAATCACCGACTCAATCGACCTACCTTGAGAAATAATATCCTAGGCCCAAGGCGACTTTTCCACTCATCCTCTTCTCAGAGCCTAATACCGTCCCATCCCTTATCCAATCAAGACAATGTGACGCAAGCTGTGGACGAACTGGTGGCATTGGCTAAATGGCCAGCGGATCATATTCTTGAGGATGACAGTATCGTTCTTGATGTGCCTGTTGAGCCGATTGTTGAACCCATTTTGGCGATGGTGACCACGTTGAAAGCCAACCTGACGGGGCATTCAGCGGCATTTCGTCATGCTCTAAGAATGGCGGTGATTTTGGGGTTTGCTGTGTGGCTTTATGGAACATTGGCATTGCCACGGGGATACTGGGTACCGTTGACCACATTAGTCATTCTGAAACCTGATTTCTTTTCAACCGTTGTGCGGGGAGTTGCGCGAGTTTTAGGGACGATTGCCGGCGTCGTGCTGGCTAGTGGTTTAATCGCGTTGCCCTTTCATCCGCTTCTTTTGACTCTCAGCGTTTTAGTGGTGTTGGCTGTGGGATTATACGCGGTTTTTTCCTACAACTATACATTGTTTAGTGCCTTTATGACGGCGGAGATTGTCGTGTTATTGTCATTTTTTGATCACTTATCTCCTCTCAAAACGGTGCAGGAACGGGTCATCGACACGCTTATGGGCACGGCATTGGCTTTAGCTTCGTATTTACTATGGCCCCGCTGGCAAAGAACGTCAGTGCCCACAGCAATTGCTGACCTCGTTCAAAGTCAGCGCCTCTATTTTCAATTCTTAATTATGCATTGTGACAGTAATATTTTAACGTTGGACCAAACGGCTTTTTATCGGTTGCAAATACAGCTGGCGCGCACCAATGCGCTATCGTCTTTGAATCATGTTTTAAGTCGGCGAGATAAAAGACCGGTCGATGTTGAGGCCGCCTCAGGTCTATTGACGGCGCTGCACCGATTTGGCGAGGCGCTGCAGGTCTTTCATACATACTGTGTGCAAAAATCGTTACGTGTACCAAATAACACGAACCAGGCGGGACAGTTAATAGCCATGATGGAGTCTTTCGTGGAAATGCTAGAAGTCATCGAACAGACCTTACGGACCGATCCAAAACACATTCCAACGACACTGGTAAAACGCTATCTTGAACAACAACCCGCCCGGGTCACTAACACTTGGGAAGCCCACGAAGCCATGGTGGCCCAGGCACTGTACGCTCCTATTGGTACCATGATTCGCATGTTTCCATTATAAGAACGGGAGATAGAATACGAGAATTTCCTGTATTTTTCAGCATCAAAAGCAAGACGACTGACGTCGAAATATGGCATAATAATTCTACAATTATCAATACAGATGCCTATTTCATGGGCAAAGGAGAACGCTTACGACATACCGAGGAAATTTTCGTCAAATTATTTATGTCTTAGAACGACGACTTTTACAGTTTGCGTCAAAAAATATTTCGCAGGCGCAATTGATTATGCGACAATATTTGTTGTGGCGGTGGTATTGCCGTTTGGTTTTTCCGCAAACGCTGGGTCAACTAACCCTGGTGTCTCGCTAACCTTTCTTAGAAAATTATGTTTGACCATGTGTTTTGCGACACACGCCAAGAAAGAATGGACCGGCCAATACGGGAAATGGGAGATTATTAACCCCTTATTCTTGGTGATTTAAATAGCGGTCTATTAGCCAGGGTTATTCCCCTTCCCCCGAGTTGCCCCGGCATGTTGGCAGGGGCATCCTAAACTCAGAGGTGTCTACGGTTTTTTTGTGCCCTTTTTCCCTCTTTGTTCCGTTCTCTTCTTCTCTTCTGCGATTGTTGGGCAATGGTGGCATAGGAGCGTTGGGACTCTAACGCCAGGCACCCATCAGGGGAGGGGGGACCGTAGGATTATCCACAGAATACTGAGGACCATTCGCGTTAAACAGAAAAAAGAGTTCGTCTGCATATTGCATGTACAGAGTCCGGTTTTTTTGCACAATTAACCGGTATAAATATTGTTGATTAGCCTGATTAAATTCACGGGACATGGAATGGGGTCGTACCCGGTAAAAGAAATAGGGTTCGGGAATGGCTACACCATGGCATCCGTGACTCAACATCCGGATCAGACTTTCGTAGTCTTCCATTCCATACTCCATTTCCGGATCGTTTTGGCCATAGGCGAGGAAATGGTCCCGAAGATAAACCAAGGCACTCGTATTGAGAGGGTTATGGAAGAGGGCATAGGGCGGTTCAGGATTCCATGTTGGCCAAATATGATGATCGACTCCAAAATATTGAGCCCAACAGCCAACAAAACTGACGTTATCATAATGCTGTAAAATTTTGATGGCCCGGGGATAATATCGCGGATCGACTTTATCATCGGCATCAAGAAAGGCCAAAAAAGTTCCCGTTGCCTTTGAGGCACCGAAATTACGGGCCCTAGCGAGTCCTTGGTTAGGTGTGCGATAAATTGTCGTATCGGGATAGGTGCGGGCGGCTTTGCGCAAGGTAGCAATACTTACACCATCTGTTGAACCGTCATCAACAACGATGATTTCTTTGTTTAACGATGAGGGAAGTTGCATGAGACTATCTAAAGTTTCTAAAAGATAAGGCCCCAAGTTATAAAAGGGAATGACGATACTTAGGTGCCCTTGTTTGGAAACCGGTATCAATTCGGACGATGGAGTAGGACGGATCACGGGAAAGGACCTGGGCTGATCTCCATGAAGGAGCGAGCGGATATAATCCATTTTCTTTTCATAAATGGACTCTGGATCGGTCCATGACGCCACCCGTGTTCTGGCCTGATGTCCCATTGTGGATTGCTGATCCAAAGAAAGTTCCGTGGCCCTTTTAATGGTTCGCCCTAAGTGTTCCGCCTGACATAAAAAGCCACTTTCACCGTCGATAATGACTTCCTTTTGCCCTCCACTTTGGGTCGCGACAACCACACATTCATAACTCATGGCTTCTAACAAGACGTACGGCAAATTGTCGAAACGGGAAGGTAAAATCACACAACCGGCTTGGGCATAAAAAGCCCCCAGTTCTTCGGAAGAAATGGCCGGATGCAAACGGATTAGCCCTTTTCGCAGATATGGTTGATATCGCGTGTCGATATAGGACTTAAAGCTGGTACCTTTGGGATAATAAGGACTGTCATGGCCGACGATATCCAGTGGCCAGGTAAATCCGTCATTCCATAAGGGCACTAAAGCCTCTAACAAGTCTAAAATCCCTTTAAATAATTGGAGCCGGCCAACATATAATAAGCGTTCTTGGCGTGAGGTTTTAGCGGGTTGTGGCGGTACGCGATATGGATTGGGAATGACTTCCACCGAAAGATCAGGAAGACTGTGTGTTAAGGCCGTCCGTAAAAACGCAGAAGGCGAGATGACCCCATCAGCGGCTCGTAAACTAAAACGCTCTAACTCACCCGTCCAATAGTCGGGAAATTGATACGTGGGAGCCCGGTCAATCGGATCTAAAAGAAATTTTGGGTTGTGCGCCGTGATGATCACCGGAATGTTCACAAAAAGTGGATCCAACGTGCGTTTACGCTGCAATAAATGCGCGGCAATTCCCAGATACTCTTGACTCTCGATGAGATCCGGAGGACCTTCACGGACGATCAAATCCTCGACAATCTTCGCATACGCATAACTAAGTTGGGCCGGATATCCGAGCATGAGATGGGAATCCCACAAAGACGAAAATCGAATAACACGAATTCCCTCGATGACAAGTTCTTTCCTGCCCTGTGCTTGTTCATCATACACAATGACCGTGACTTCATGGCCATAATCGGAAAAAAGCTGAGCTGTCAAGCCCGCATAGGTGGCAATCCCTCCACCGAAAAAAGGGGGGTACTCTGTGGTGAGTAACCAAAATTTCAACGATTTGTCCTCCCGTTCCATGCAAGATGCCATGAATTCGTCATAATGGCTTTATGATAACAAAAAGGCTCAATAGGTGCCCGGTTCATTCTTTGAATCACACTAAATAACAAAAAAATGTGATTATCTGTTAGAAGCATGTTATGATATGACGAAGGAGGCACTAAACCCGTGAGACCCCGTGAACGACAAGAAAAGGTTTTAACATGGATTGCCAAACATGGGAGCGGATCGGTCAAAGATCTAGCCCGGGAACTGGGCGTTTCCGAGATGACCATTCGACGGGACCTGCGAGTACTACAGCAGCACCGTTTATTGGAACATGTCACAGGAGGCGTTGAGGTCAAGCGCAGTGCCACGGAACTGGCCTTTGAAGTTAAGCGCCGCCTCTATCAGGCCGAAAAACAGGCGATTGCCCGACAAGCGATTCAATTGATTGAGTCTGGCATGACCATTGCGTTTTCTGCGGGAACCACAACATGGGCTATTGCTCATGCTCTGCGGGGATTTCGCCATTTGACGTTTGTGACCAATTCCACGAATATCGCGTTGGAATTGCAACAACAAGGATGGTCTCACATTATTTTGACAGGGGGCAATTTTCGGACGCCATCTGACGCTTTGGTAGGACCTTTTGCGGAATATACGGCCCGCCACTTACACACGGATTTGTTGTTCCTGGGCGTTCATGGTCTAGATGTAGAGGAAGGCATGAGCACGCCGAATATTCAAGAGGCCGCCATTGACCGCGTGTTCATCCATCATGCCGAGCGAGTGGTCGTTGTCATGGATCCGACCAAATGGGGAGTCAAAGCCTTGGCACATATCGCTCCCATTGAGGACATTGAGACAATCATTACCTGTGATAGTCCATCGTCTCGCCTTTTTGCCCCGCGCGTAGCAGAAAAAGGCGTGGAAATGATTCTGGCTCCAGTCAATACAGAAGAAATGGCCAACAGCCATGATCAAGATGCTCCCAAAGAGGTCTATGAAGGGCGTGATGTGTGACGTCATTATGGAGATGTGAGACTAAGAATCATGAGGATGGACGGACAATATGGTATTACACGGCAGTGCCGCCGATTGCGCCTGCTAACCCAAGCAAACCGCTAGCGAC
The DNA here is from genome assembly GCF_900176145.1 of Sulfobacillus thermosulfidooxidans DSM 9293. NCBI lineage: Bacteria > Bacillati > Bacillota > Clostridia > Eubacteriales > Clostridiales Family XVII. Incertae Sedis > Sulfobacillus > Sulfobacillus thermosulfidooxidans. Next base: position 3,093,746 of record NZ_FWWY01000001.1, read on the forward strand.
AGTTGTAACCGGATCCCACCATTTGGCCAGAGAGCTAGCACGTTCTTTGGGTTCGTCGGAGCCAGTAATTCTTGTTGGAGCGAAGCCCATGGCCCAATCACCGGTCTGGTGCCTGCCCAATGCCTGGACAACACCCGAAGTGTGGGAATTGATTAGTCATCAATACACGATTCACACGATTTATCATTTGGCACCTTGGGATATGGTCGATATCAAAGATCCGGCCACACTCTTTGAGCGAATTGTGTCAGGAACCTCAATGTTGATGACGATAGTTAAATCTTTGGCGACGGGTGGTTTATTTATCATCACTCCTGACACGAATGGATGTTCTGGTGTGCGCAACAAGGCGTTCACCGAAGCCATGGGTCAACTAGAACGCCAAATTGTTTATGTGGCACAAAGCGAATTATGGCCATATGCGTTATTGCGCTGGCCTTGGTGTGGTGAAGAAGATCGAATCAACGGGTCCGCAGGTGCCCAGGAGGTCGTCCGCGCGTGTAAAGAGGTGGGGCAGCGTTTGAACCAGACCATAAATCAGGGGACAGACTCTTCACTCTCATGGCCCATTGATGACCCTGCCATGAGAGAGGCGGTAGAAATTTTCGTGCCGGGGCCTTCGAAGAAGTTTACGTGATCCCGTTATACGAAGGAGGGAGCAGGATGATTGTCCTGCGACAAGATCCGTTAACTGAGGAATGGGTCAGTTTAAATGCTGACCGTCAGGAACGCCCATTGACGGCGGGACGCCTAATGGGCTGTCCTTTTTGCCCGGGTGAGGGAACTGAAGTAGGAACGGTACCGTTTGATGTCGCGGTGTTTGAGAATAAATTCCCAGCATTTCATGCCCCAGGCGCCTCCGAGGTGGTGGTCTATTCCCCGCACCATCACGATGATTTAGCCTATGTGTCAGTTGAACACGGGACATTAATTTGGCATGTGTGGATGGATAGGACCAAAGCATTGATGCAAGATGCGAGCATTCAAGCCATCGTGGTCTTTGAAAACCGTGGGAGTAAGGTTGGAGCAAGTATCGCTCATCCTCATGGCCAAATTTATGCATATCCGTATATTCCGCCCCGGTTACAGCGGGAACGGCAGCAATTTTTGTCAACCTGCCCACTATGTCATTTTCATGAGCCTCATGGTCCCTATATTATGGCCAATGACTTGTGGCGCATTGAAGTGCCTTATGCCCCACGGATGCCGTATCAATTGTGGTTAGTGCCTCAGCGGCATGTCGCCCATCTCGCGGAATTAACTGAGGAAGAAGTTGGGGAGGGTGTGCGGCTGATGCAGCATATCGTGCGCACCTATGACACATACTTTGGCCTTCGCACCGCGTTGGTGATGGCCTTGTATCAAGAAGTGCAGAAGTCCTCTGCCTACCATTTGCGCTGGGATTTTCTGCCGATTGATCGAGGGCAGGGAAAAATTAAATACTTGGCGGGATCAGAGCTTGCCATGGATGCGTTCGTTGTCGACATGACTCCAGAATTTGTCCAGTCTACCCTCGAACCGATTTTTCAACGGATTCATCAAGAAAAGAGGATGAACTAAGTGCCCGTGAGAGCCGAAACATTAGTCAATCACTTCTCGCAGTTATTTGGGGAGCCCCCTCAAAGTGTGTGGGAATCTCCTGGACGCGTTAATCTAATAGGCGACCACACCGACTACCAAGGCGGATTTGCCTTACCGATTGCAGTGCCTTACAGCACCTGGATTGCAGCTCAGTTACGCCCTGATGAGGAAATTCATGTATATAGTGACTATCTTCCCGATCAAAGGGTTGATCTTCCCCTTGAGACTGTGTCTCGACTTGCCCAAAAGACGCCATTGTCAGGTCTTCTGGGATTTGTCGTGGCAGTATGGGACTTATTAGGCGTGACAACAGGCGCGAATATTCTTTTGATGTCGACCCTCCCCGTAGCGAGTGGACTCTCGTCGTCGGCTTCGTTGTCTTTAGCGCTATTAGCCGCCTTGTCCGATCTTGGCCAACGCCCTCATGATGCAAAGACGCTGATTCATCTCGCCCGGCAAGTCGAAAATGTCTATTTAGGTGTAGAGTCAGGAATTTTAGACCCTTTGGCTATTGTGTGTGGACAAAGAGATTGTGCCATACGCGTCGATGCTCTTGCGGAAGAAGGACAGCCTGTCTCTTTTAATTATGCGCAAGCCGGGAAATCACTTTTTATCATTGATACACGGACACCGAGAACTTTAGCAGGCAGTGGTTATCATGAGCGCGTTAAAGAAACAAAAGAAGCTAGTGACATATTAGGCATCCCTTGCTTGCGTTTTGCCTCAGACAAAAACATCGATCAACTGACTGATCCCGTGCTGAAAGCGCGCACGCGGCATGTCATTGGGGAAAATCAGCGGGTGCAAGCCACGATCGAGGCGGCAGAACGGGGCGATTGGAGTCGGGTTAATCAGTTATTGTGGGATAGTCACCAGTCCTTGTCGCGAGATTTCATGGTCTCGACACCCGTACTGGATGAAACGGTGGCATGGTTACAAGACATGGGGGTAGGAGCTCGAGTGACGGGGGCTGGATTTGGTGGTTCAGTCGTGGCACTCGGCGATTGTGAACAACAAGCCGACATTGAGGCCCTATTAATCCGCCGCTACCAGGAGAACCGCTGGGCATTACCCCGCGTATTGACCGTTTTGCGCCCAGCCGATGGGTTGCATAAGGTGTTATGAGTCAGAAAGAAGAGGATGGATGAATGCATGATCGAGTTCATCTCGAAAATTCATATTGGGCAGTAACGCTCTGGCCACAATGGGGAGCCACTATCGGGCAACTGATTCACGTACCTAGCCAACACGCATTAATCCGGGGCCCTTTGACTCAGCAAGATCTCGACCGTGAACCCTATTTGTTTGGCATGCCCTTATTGTTTCCTGCGGGACGCATTGCGGACGGACAATGCCATTATGGGACCGAACACTGGCAGTGGCCGCGTAATGACACCGCGGGACCCAATCATTTACACGGTTTCTTATGGAATAAGCCTTTTGACATTCAAATGAAATCAGAGACTCAATGTGTTCTGACTCCGGCGACGGATACCCTATCCCTATTAACTCACTATATGCACCAACCTCTAGCGGTACGTGTGGAATATGCCTTAACGCAACAGTTTCTTAAGATGCGCGCATCGTTTACCAATTTAGGTCGACGAGAGATTCCATTTGGTTTTGGATATCACCTCAATATTTGTCTTGCAACCGGGTGGCAGTTATCGCTGCCACCCGGACGCGCTTGGATTATGGGTCCCGATTTAATGCCCGTTCGCTTGGCCAGGCCCGGCGAATTGCCCCATGCTGAATGGTTGCATTCGCAATGGAATCCAAGGGATCTGGTGTGCGATATGTGTTACACCGTCAATAGCCCCGAACACCATGTTGTGGGATTCGAGGATGCCGATCAGCATCAAAAGATTTGGCTTCACGCCTTTGCACCATTTGGTCACTGGGTTTTATACCGACCTCACAAAACCGCCGACTTTATTAGCGTCGAACCGTATACTTGGGTTCACAATGCCCCTCATCTGCCGTATCCCCCAAAGCTCACCGGCTGGCGCGTCTTAAAACCCGGCGAAAAAGTCGAGACCTTATTAGTCTGGGAGAGTCCCATTTGAAAGAGCCCTCACCGGAAGCCATAGAAGTGTCCGGTGAGGGCGGAAATTAAGCCGCCAGATCGTAGCCTTAGGCAGTTTTGATCTGGGAATTCCCAGAATGTCGCCGTCCGTGATGCAAAATGCGGTACATAATGGGTACGACAACTAAGGTTAATAGGGTTGATGTGAAAAGACCTCCAATGACCACAACCGCCAAAGAGGCCGAAATGAGACTGCCTTCGTTAGCACCAAGGGCTAAAGGTAATAGCGCACCAATGGTTGCTAAGGCGGTCATAAGAATGGGACGAAGACGGGTAGAGCCCGCTTGAAGCAGGGCGTCATCTAACGCCATACCCTCATGGCGGTGCTGTTGCACTAAATCAACAAGCACAATCGCGTTAGTCACCACAATGCCAATTAACATCAAAAACCCAATGAGGGCCGGAATGCCTAAAGGTTGGTGACTAATATATAAACCCATGAGGGCGCCGATGACGGCTAAGGGTAAGGAAAACAAAATTGCGAGCGGGGCCAAGCCGCCGCCAAAGGCTAGGACCATGATCAGATAGACCAATATAATGGCGGCGACAATGGCCTCGCCTAACTGGCTAAATGCCTGGGATTGTAATTGCGACACTCCTCCCATGACGGTGGAAACGCCCGAAGGAAGATGAGCTTGAGCAATGGCGTGTGCAATCAAGTGGGTGACCTTTCCGACATTTTGTGCTGTAATCACTGCGGACACTGTAGCCGTGGGAATGCCGTTAGTTTGGGTAATTGTGGTTTGCACCGATTGCATCGACACGGTTGCTACCTGGCTTAGGGGAACCCTATGGCCAAGAGGAGTTTGAATGGGCACGTTCTTAAGAGCGGACAAAGACATGGTCGAATTATGAGGCAGTTGGAGATAAACCGGGATCGTCGACGTTTGAGAAGATAGGGTGCCCACTTGACTGTTCACGAAATACGGGGAGAGTTGGCCCAAAATATCGGATGATGTCAAGTCTAGGGCCGCTGCGGCGGACGGTTTAATCTGCACCGTAATTTCTGGTTGATTGGTGGATAATTGATTTTGTACCTGGCTAACCCCCGGTTGCTGCTGCATAATCCGGGCAACCGTTTGACTGGCTGCCGCTAAATGCGCGGGATTGGATGATTGGACTAAGACTTGGAGTTGATTGGTGCTTGACCCACCTCCAAAGGAACTGCCAGGTGCGACGGAAAAAGTGGCTCCAGATAGATGCAGGGCATTTAAGCGATTGTCCAGTTCGGTAGAAAGATTTTGAGGATCAGCCGTCGGCGCCAAACTGATGAAGAAATTGGCGACGTTACTTTGCACGATGGATTTTGAAGCTTTGGTGGGGGCTCCTACCGTGGTTTGATATTGGAGAACTCCTGGCAAATGGCGAATCACCTTTTCTACCTGCAGACTATCGGCATTGGTCGCAGCGAGAGTGGTACCTGCGGGTAAAATCATTTTGGCATTAAGCGAAGGCGTTGACGTGGGCGGTAAAAAGGCAGTACCAATGGTGGGAACTAATGCGAGACTTCCCACCAGCAAAATAGCCGCAGAGGATAATACCACGAATGGGTGGTGAAGACTCCATCTGAGGACTTTGCGGTAAAGACGAGCGGGAGCCCATTCATGTTTGGTGTCTATGTGTCCTTTGCCCAAAAAGACATGGATCAGGATGGGATTGACCACTAGAGCCACGAACCACGATGCAATGAGAGAAAAAACCACTGTCAAGGCAAATGGCCGGAAAAATTCGCCGACAATCCCACTTACCAGCCCAATGGGGAAAAACACGCCAATCGTGGTAAGGGTCGATGCGGTAATGGCTGAAGCCACTTCTTTGGCCCCGTGAATGATGGCGTCAGCTCCTCGTTGCCCCGTGGCTTGCATTCTGCGGTAAACGCTTTCTAACATCACGATACTATCATCCACCACACGTCCAACGGCCACAGCCATGCCGCCTAAAGTCATCATATTCAAGGTTATCCCGATGGCATGAAGCACAATCATACTAATAAAGATCGACAAGGGAATAGCGACAACCGCGACCAAGGTCGAGCGGCCGTTCCATAGGAAGAAGGCAATCACAATGACGGCCAAAATCGCTCCTAAAATTGCTTCCCGGGCCATACCGTTGACCGAGGCTTTAATGCTGGTTGCCTGATTTTGTAAAACAGATAATGTCACACCTTTGGGCAACTGAGACTGCAAGGTATTGATTTGTTGCAAAACATTATGCGCGACGTCGACGGTGTTTGCATCAGAGGTTTCGATCACATTCAGGGTGACGCTGGGGTGACCATCAAGACGGCTGATCGTGCTTGCAGGGGCCGTTACGGTGTTGAGGGTGGCTAGATTTTTTAGTGTCAATGAATTCGCTGATGGGGAGAAATGAGATATCTTGGACGTGTTTGGAAGTGATAGATTTGAGGAAACAATCGGCAAGTTAGCCAATTGTTCTAGCGTATTGGCGGCAGGGGCGGCCACAATGGAAATCCCTTTGTTATTCATTACAGCTTGCCCCAACGGAAACGTTTTTAAGGCATCTTGCACATCGGTGGAAATTTCTTCGGGACTTAAATGGTGTGCTTGGAGCGCTTGAGGATTTAAGGTAATTTGAATGGCCGGACTGTCCACACCAGCCACCGTCACGGAAGATACGCCACTCACCGAAGATAGGGCGGGAGCGATGACATGGTTAGCAATCTGTCCGAGTTGAGACAACGAGGGCCCGGATAAAGACACAATCATAATGGGTAAAGCATTTAAATCTAATGTATTAATGGTAGGTGTAGAGGCGCCTTGTGGTAAGGCGATACCTTGTAATGCACGCGTGACGGCACTGTCGGTTTGCGAGGTATTGACGCCGACATTAAATTCTGCGGTAACGACCGAATAGCCCTCACTGGATGTCGAATTGACTGAAGAGATGTTAGGCAGGCCGATTAACGCTTCTTCGATAGGAGCTGTGACGTCTTCAGCGACGGTCTTCGGCGGTGCCGAAGGATATTGTGTCACGATATTGACAACGGGTGCGCTAATACTAGGAAAGCTTTCAATCGGCATCTGAAAGAGGGACCAGATGCCTCCAGCAATACCAATAACCACCAAGAGGATGATAAAGGTGACGTTGTTCAGTGCGGCCTTCGTCAGTCGGTAAATAATAGACCCTCCTTCAACCCTGTCGGACCAATGGGACGGGGTAATATCTTCAAATAATCCGTTAGTACAACAAATCAAATGAATGTTACAAGATTTTAGGAAAAACTGCAAACGCTCAATGACCGCGATAAGAACGATTTTCTGCGAACACTAAAGATGTCAACTGGACACGATTTAGGATGAAACAAAGTCTAGAATGCGGCGGCGTTAGAGGATAAGATGAGAAGACAGATGACCAAGGTAAGGAGGAGCACCATGGAGCAGCCATGGCGCAGGCAAATTCCTTCGACCGTGAGACGTTTATGGTCGTCATTACGGGAGTCTTCGGTGCCGACGTATTTAGTCGGAGGGGCTGTAAGGGATTTGTTGCGCGGTGTGAGACCGCATGATTACGATTTGGCGTCCCGAAGAACGCCAGAACAGGTAATAGCTTGGGCACATCAGCATCAGTGGCGAGTGATCGCTACGGGAGTGCGGTTTGGCACGGTTAGCTTGTATGACCCGCGTGCGCCTCAGTGTATTATCGAGCACACAACCTTGCGACGGGAAGGGCGGTATCATGATGGGCGCCATCCTGACCAGGTTGACTGGACAGATAATATTGAAGAGGATCTAGCTCGGCGGGATTTTACGATCAATGCTCTTGCCCTCACTTGGGAAGGGCGTTTGATTGATCCCTACGGAGGGCAGAAGGATTTGGACCGAGGGATTATTGCCTGTGTCGGGGATGCCCACCGCCGTTTGTCTGAGGATCCATTACGAATCTGGCGTGCGGTGCGCTTTGTGGGAATGGACCATCACGGCCAACCTTTTCAACTGGCACAATCCCTTCAATCTGCCATAGAGCGCTTATGGCCGCAATTGAAAAGAATCAGCGTCGAGCGCCAACGAGACGAGTTATGGCGGCTGTTACAGACCCCGCATTTTGGACGGGCGTTATGGGAAGCGGAGCGCTTTGGCTTATTTGTGGTGATATGGCCCCATTGGCGAATGACGCAAGGATTCGTTCAGCGAAATCCTTATCACCGATATATATTAAACCACCATTTATTATACACCGCTCAAGAAGGTCCAAGCCCATTATTGCGATTAACCGGGCTCTTACATGATATCGGAAAACCATGGACCTATACGTTGGACGCCAAAGGACACGGGCATTTTTATGGTCACGCCGAAACAGGAGCGGTTTTGGCCAAAAACCTGTTGGAATCCCTTCATTTTGACCACAAAACGATTAGGACCGTAACCGCGTTAATTGCTCATCATATGTATCCATGGGAACAAGTGGAAGCCAAAACTTTAAGACGTATTGCTCGAGAATGGGGAGACGAGCATGTTCAACAATTGTGGATACTCCGCAAAATGGATATTATTGGAGCAGGATATCACACGCGTTGGGCCGCTGAAGAAAGGGTGAAACGCCGCTGGAACGAGGCGCTTAGTCCCTCCTCGTCGCCAACACGCTTAGCCATCAATGGAAAGGATATTATGCGCTGGCTCCATCTCTCTCCGGGGCCCGAGGTCGGCAGGTGGCTAAAACAAGTACAGCAATGGGTCGATGATGATCCGGCGATTAATGACCCACAAATCCTGAAGGAGCGCATTCTTAATGCCATAAAATAGGAGCCATAACGCTAGATCTTGGGCGGGTGGTCCTCTAACGAATGATCGGGAAAAGAGGTCGAAAGCAAATGGCACTATTAGGCGGAATTTATGCCCCAAACACGCCAACTTTGATTGGCGATCTGGGAATCCGTCACGAGGCTACGGAACGGGCCTTGAAAGATCTGGGCCAGCGTCTTCAGGATTTGTCATCCATCGATGCGATTCTGGTCATTTCGCCGCATTTTGTGACAGGAAGAGGTTTTGGCCTCGTCAATTCTTCGCCGTTGCGGCAGATCTTTGATTTTACAGGATTTCCATCTGCATTCTACCACGTGCATTATTCACCACCTGGCGCCCCTGAGGTCGTGCAGACCTTAGAGCAATTAGCTCGGCAAGTCGATGTTCCTATCGCAGTAACAGACCAATGGGGACTGGATCACGGAGCGTGGGCCCCATTACATCATCTCTTCCCAGCCGCAAAAATTCCTGTGGTTCCAATTTCCATTTGCCCCGAATTAGGTCCAGCAGTCCACGAGACATTGGGACATCAAATTCACCAATTGGCCGAGAAATTTCATCTTTTGGTCATAGCGACGGGATCGTTGATTCATCGTTTGGATTTATGGAATCAGGATTTGGTGAGTTACCCGGAGGATGCTCGCCAATATCTAAGGACTGCGAAAGAAGCCTTTATGCAAGGACAGTGGGAACTTCTTTGGAATGCTCCAATCAGTTGGCGAGAGCACGCTGCTCCCGAAGGCGGCGAATTGCCCTTGCGGGTCTTGGCCGGCGCTATCCCTTCATTCCGTGCAGAAATTCTTGCCGAGGAAGAAGAATTTTCAGCCGTTTCGTTGACGACGGTTTTTTTCCAGCCGACCGGTGAATAAAGGCGTGATGGAAGAAGATTGGTAACTCATTTCATCTCCCAGCACATTTACATTTCGGCTTATCCGTTCACTGATAATGTAACGGCCATTATGCGGTCTTAACATCAACAGACTTCGTGAGCTTTCTTGATCAATTGGCGATATGTGGTAAGAAATCGACACCCATTCCGGGCATCATTGCCCCATGTGAAATGGCGCACTTGAGCCGTCAAAGTCATGGGAAGATCACTTGGGGTCTCTATTGTCATTACCATGACGCCTGATCAGGACTGTCGGGAATTCCTCGTAAAGGTCCCATCCACCATCCAAACGGCGTGCCCCACACTCCATAGCTGTGATCATCCGCTATGGCAAGAATCGAATAAAGCTGTTTTGAGCGCACAAACAGGGGATAGTTACCAGACCAGGAAAAATGTCCGGATCGAATTTCTGCGATACCGAGAAAAACGATACCAAGATTGAGATACTGTTCCACATCGACATTCCAAGTCCACCATGCTTGATCGTTTAAACCTTGTGGCGCATGGGCGAAATACAAGGAAACTTGGCGATATGAAGACCAGTTGCCAGTGGAATTAATTCTCAGAGGTCTCGCCTTGATAAACGCGGCGTAAGTCTTGAAACTCGACTCGGGTCGAGAGAACCACTCTTGTCCATTGATGGTGATGTGCTCCATTAATTTCGCCTCCTTATATTCATTTTATGTCGTTGGGATACGTTGCAGGAAAGTCAAAATGCGCGAAATCCGTTTAGGGCGGGTGCCATCTATTCGCGCAGCTAGGATATCTCAGCCGCGGTATCTTCCGTAATCAGCCGTTTACCATTCCATTCTCAAGGCCTTTTTCTGCAATTGGACAATCACGCACTAACACAATCATCTTGAACCGCTTAATCCTTCATATCGTCATTATCAGAGTAGTTCGGTTGTAGTGGCGTAGAATTAAGGTCTGTATTTTGTGCTTTGGCTCATCGCAAGCTTTCTATAAGATTCATCGTTTGATATGATTCACGACAACATCGGAATTTGAGACCACAATGAGTAGAATTTTTGGCTGGGAAAGAAGGGGAGGATGATGACAAGATTTCAAGGGCCTGAAGAACTGTCGTATCATGACTTTACCCGGCGGGTAAACGATTATTTAATGAAATCAGAATCCGCCCATAATTTACTATTGGGATTAATCGCTCAGTTGGATAGAAACCCTTCACTAACGGAAAACGCTTATTGGATGAGTATTGAGGATGATACGGGTGCTATTTGTGGAGTGGCGCTGCGCACAGGCGGCCATCAACTTGTTTTATCCGATTTTCGCGACGAACAAGCGGTCTACGAACTAGCTTGTGAACTTTATCAGCGTCATATCGATTTGCCCGGGGTTCTTGGTCCTGTAACATTGGCCAAAAGGTTTAGTGACACCTGGGCGGAGCTGAGGGCATGTCAATCTAAACGCCTGATACGTGAACAGATTTATGAGTTAACGGCAGCATCCTTGCATGCTATACCGCCTGTTTTAGGGGAAGAAATGGTTCAGTTGACCGACCAAGACGATGCCGACTGGTTAGTCTCCTGGATCGTTGAATTTGAACGAGAAGCCATGCCAGAAATGGTTTCGACTCCGGAACATGCCCGCTCAGTAGTTCAGAACCGATTACAAGGGTCTTATCGTGAAGGCGGGTTTTTTATCTTAAGAGACGGCGGGGTTCCGCGGAGTGTCGTTGGCTATGCTCATCCTACCCCGCATGGGATTCGCATTGCGCCTGTGTATACTCCACCAAATTGGCGCAACCACGGTTATGCTCGTCGTCTTGTGGCATTTAGTTGTCAAGCGCTTCTCGCCCTTGGATATACGGACATTTATTTATTTGCTGACCAAGCTAATCCAGCGGCTAATCGTGTCTATCAACAGACGGGTTTTCAGGCTGTGCGTGAAGTGGATCAATATCAATTTACCTGTGGCCATTCTAATGCATCCGGCGAAGAGGGATAACGATCTTCGCCGGATTTTTTCGGTTTTATGCCAGATGATTTAACACAGTTTGCAGAATGCCATTGTTATGGAAATATTCAATCTCCACGGGCGTATCTAAACGGGAGATGACATGAAAACTCCTTGGCGTTTGAGTATGCGGGGAGTGAACCTGCACAGTGACCTTGGCTGCCGGAGTTAGCGGTGATGGCAAGATCACATCCAGTGTTTCGTCTCCCGTCAATTCCCACGACTGTGCGGATTGGCCGGGCTCGAATTGCAACGGCAAAATACCCATCCCAACGAGATTGCTTCGGTGAATGCGTTCAAAACTTTCCGCAATGACCGCACGTACCCCAAGCAATTTGGGTCCTTTAGCTGCCCAATCCCGGGAACTACCTGTTCCATATTCTTTACCGGCGATGACGACAAGAGGTGTGCCTTGATTCTTATAGGCCATGGCTGCGTCAAAAATTGGTAATACCTCACCGGATGGGTAGACACGGGTGATTCCGCCTTCACTGCCTGGCACCATGAGATTGTGAATCCGGATATTGGCAAAAGTCCCTCGCATCATAACCTCGTGATTCCCGCGGCGTGACCCGTACGAATTGAAATCTTGCGGAGCGACCTGATGGGATAACAGATACTGTCCAGCAGGGCTATTCACAGGGATGCTTCCAGCTGGCGAAATATGATCTGTTGTCACCGAGTCCCCGAAAATGGCAAGAATGCGGGCACCATGAATATCTTCGTGGGTGCTGTCATGGGCTTCGAAAAACGGGGGCTTTTGAATATAGGTTGAGGATTCGTCCCAGGCATAGGTACTGCCTGAGATTTCCGGCAACTGGTTCCATAATGGGTTGGCGCCAAACACTTCGTTATATTGTTCGGTAAACAGTAATGGTTGGAGGGCTTTGGCCAGGGTTTCTTGAATTTCGTGATTACTGGGCCAAATATCCCGGAGAAAAATGGGATGGTTCTCGGCGTCATAACCCAAAGGATCGTCATTCCAATTAATTCGCATGGTCCCCGCTAAGGCATAGGCCACCACGAGAGGCGGCGACGCTAAATAATTGGCCTTGACAAGAGGATGAACGCGGCCTTCAAAGTTGCGGTTCCCGCTTAAGACGGCGGCTACCGTCAAATCTTGCTCTTGAATCGCTTGAGAGACCAATGGAGGTAAGGGTCCGCTATTACCAATACACGTGGTGCACCCATAACCGACAATGTCAAAGCCTAATTGTTCCAGAAAGGGTAATAAGCCAGCCGCTTTTAAGTAGGCTGTAACGACCCGGGAGCCGGGGGCTAATGACGTTTTGACATAAGACTTGACCTTTAATCCACGCTCTACAGCCTTTTTGGCCAAAAGCCCGGCGCCAATCATGACGGAAGGATTAGAGGTATTGGTACAGCTGGTTATGGCGGCAATGACCACAGAACCCTGACCAATCGTTTCTTGATGCCCATCCTCCCACGTCATGGTGGCCGTTTTGTGGATTTGGTCAGGAGTCAGACCAAACCCTCGTTGGCTAACATCTTGGCGCAGGGATTGTTCAAAGGCTTCAGGCATTGCCGTCAAATCAATACGGTCTTGGGGACGTTTGGGACCAGCTAAACTGGCACGGACATCGGCCAGATCAAGTTCGATGACTTCTGAAAATTCGGGATCTGGCGTATCGTTTGTGCGGAACAATCCTTGTTCTTTGAGATACCATTCGGTCAGGCGAACATGCTGATCATCTCGGCCGGTTTGTCGCAAATACCGGATGGTTTCCGCGTCGACGGGGAAAAACCCCATAGTCGCTCCGTATTCGGGTGCCATGTTAGCAACGGTCGCGCGATCAGCAATACTCATTTGCGCGACACCAGGACCGAAAAATTCCACAAATTTGCCGACAACGCCATGCTGGCGGAGAATCTGGGTAATCGTCAAGGCCAAATCGGTGGCGGTAACGCCTTCGCGAAGTTGGCCCGTCAGCCGGAATCCAATCACGGCCGGGGCGACAAATGATAGAGGTTGGCCTAACATATTAGCTTCGGCTTCAATGCCGCCAACACCCCAGCCTAGAACACCCAAACCGTTGATCATGGTTGTATGAGAGTCGGTGCCAACGACGGAATCCGGGAAGACCACAATCTGCTCTCCATCCTTACGGGTTGCCACGACCGATGCGAGGTATTCTAAATTCACTTGATGAACAATGCCTGTCCCGGGAGGAACTACCCGGAAATTATGAAAGGCTTGTTGCGCCCATTTCAACAGGCGATATCGTTCGTTGTTCCGTTGAAATTCACGTTCTGTATTGATTTGCAATGCCGTGGGTGTACCGAACGCGTCAACTTGCACGGAGTGGTCTATTACTAAATCAACCGGGACCAAAGGATTGATTTGGGTGGGATCTTTGTGAAGACGAGACGCCTCATCACGCATGGTTGCTAAGTCGACAACGGCCGGCACACCTGTGAAATCTTGCAGTACAACGCGAGCCGGTTTAAAAGGAATGTCACCACTAGCGGAAGGATTATGCGGATCCCAGTGGGCTAGACGCAAGACATCATCTTTGGTGATTTGATGACCATCCATTTGACGTAATAAAGATTCCAACAAGATTTTTATGGAAAAGGGAAGGGTATTAATGGAGGTCGAATTTTCTGAGTTCAGCGCATCAAGACGATAATAAATAATCGGGAGGCCTTCGAAAACTGTCTTAACGCGGGCATTAAATTCATCATGCTGCCTGTCTTTCAATGTCTGTCACCTCGATTTTGAACTCTGTAGACAGAAAGAGCCATGACTATTGTAAACCACTTTTGCTTGTTGTCGATGTGTGAAGCGGCGTTTAGGATGATATAATTTACCGGTAATCATCAGAAGGAGCGGGAATATTGTGAGCACGTTGCGAGATAACATTGTGTCTGGGCGAACATTTGCCATCATTTCACATCCGGATGCCGGAAAAACAACTTTGACCGAAAAACTTCTCTTGTTTGGTGGAGCCATCCGTGAGGCTGGGGCGGTAAAAGCTCGCCGGCAACAAGCTCATGCTCGTTCCGATTGGATGGCTATTGAGCAACAACGAGGAATTTCTGTCACATCGACCGTCTTGCAGTTTCATTATAACGGATACCGGGTGAACTTGTTGGACACTCCTGGCCACCAAGACTTTAGTGAAGATACATACCGGACGCTTTTGGCTGCGGATAGTGTCGTAATGGTGATTGATGCTGCCAAAGGCGTCGAACCGCAGACAGTGAAACTCTTTCAAGTCGCCTCGAGCCGTCATATTCCGGTCTTTACATTTATTAACAAGTTAGATCGGGAGGGGCGGGATCCCTGGGATCTCCTTCAAGAAATTGAGCAAGTCTTGGGGATTCAAACGTATCCCATGAACTGGCCTGTAGGCATGGGCTTAGATTTTCGTGGCATTTATGATATTCATCATCGGCGGTTTGAACATTTTGACCGAGCTAACCAGGATTACCGAATCGTGGATTATGCTGCAATGCATGATCAGATTCCCGACGATCAACGGCACGCCTTGGAAGAAGCCTTAGAGTTGATTATGGATGCGGGAGAGCCTTTTTCTGAACAGAAAGTCACTCAAGGTCTCCTTTCCCCTGTGTTTTTTGGGAGTGCCATTGCGAATTTTGGCGTGAAATCTTTTCTAGATACCTTTTTGCAACTCGCGCCGCCTCCCACACCACGGCCTAGCACGATAGGACCTATAGATCCAAGCCGTGAGGGTTTCAGCGGTTTTGTATTTAAGATTCAGGCCAATATGAATCCCCAGCATCGTGACCGCATCGCTTTTGTTCGCATTGTTTCGGGACGCTTTGAACGCGGCATGGCCGTCAATCATGTCCGTTCAGGACGGGTTATCCGATTAAGTCAACCTCAGCAATTTTTAGCACAAGATCGGTTTATTGTGGAAGAAGCATTTGCGGGCGATGTAATTGGGCTTCATGATCCTGGCCTTTTCCATATTGGAGATACCTTAACGGAAGGCGAACAGTTCGAATTTACCGGTTTTCCCCGGTTTAGCCCGGAACACTTCGCTGAAATCGAACTCAAATATGCGTTGAAACACAAACAATATCAACGCGGTCTCAGCGAATTAACGGAAGAAGGATTGATTCAGGTCTTCCATCCTACAGATTTAGGGCCCCAGATCTATTTGGGCGTCGTCGGACCCCTACAATTTGAAGTGTTGGAATACCGGATGAAAATGGAATACGGGGTCGATATTACGATTCGTCCCCTGAATTATTCGATTGCACGGTGGATAGAAGGGACATTGCCTGAGCTAGGTCGGTTCGACCGAGCGCGGGTCGTACTAGACGCGGATGAACAACCTGTATTACTTGTGGAAGATGAATATACCTTGGCACGTTTGCAAGAAAAACACACGAATATGCGACTGCATGAGTCATCGTTATTGGTTTCGCCGTATTTGTCATAATCGGGTTGATGGACACTTAAGGGGGATTATTCAATGAAATATCGGCGGTTAGGAAAGGCCGGAATCAAAGTCTCAGAAATTGCCTTAGGAAGTTGGCTGACTTATGGAACAGTCACGGAACAGAATACAGCTGAAGCCTGTGTTCATCAAGCTTATGAGCTCGGTGTTAATCATTTTGACTGTGCCAATGTCTATGGTAGTACACCGCACGAAGCCGAGCGATTTTTGGCTAAAGCCTTGCAACCCTTTCCTCGTGATTCCTATGTGTTAACGACCAAAGCTTTCTGGCCCGTGGGACCGGGAGTCAATGACCGGGGCCTGAGTCGAAAGCACCTGACCAGTCAATTAGAGCAGAGTCTCAAAGCGCTCAACACCGACTATGTCGATATTTTTTACTGTCACCGATATGATCCGGATACCGAAATGGAAGAAATTGTAAGCACGATTGACGACTTTGTGCGGCAAGGTAAAGTGCGTTACGGTGGGGTTAGTGAATGGCCAGCTGAGAAAATTGCTGAGGCTGTGCAAGTGCAAAGTGTGTTAGGAACGCATCCATTGCGTGCCAGTCAACCCGTTTATAACATGTTTAACCGCTATATCGAACAGGCGGTATTACCGTTATGCGAACAGTATGGACTTGGCGTGGTCGTATTTTCCCCATTAGCTCAAGGTCTTTTGACGGGAAAATATCGCAAAGGTCAGCCATTGCCTCCGGGTTCGCGGGCAACGACCGAAAAAATTAGCCATTTTATTACCCGGTATCTAACTGATGAAAACTTTGCCAAAGTGGAAGATCTGTTGTCCGTCGCTAACGATTTGGGAATATCTTTAAGCCAGTTGGCTTTAGCTTGGGTACTACGCCAACCGGCAATTTCTAGTGCCTTAATTGGGGCCTCTAAACCCGAACAAGTGGTAGAGAATGTTAAGGCTGTAGATGTCGAGTTACCTCTGGACATATTAAAACGCATTGATCAGATTTTACAGTAATTCCTGACATCATGGCCACGATTATGTGTTTTCTCGGCCGGAGCTGTCCCTTTTGGGGACAGCTCCTTCAATTTAGCCATTCGTGGGATGCTTACGCAATTTAACTCAGAAATGGGCGATCGTTTTCATTTCGTATGTCCAATGCGCGGTTTTTTCAATCGTGGTGTTTCATCCATACCGTTCCATCATGGGTTGCTACTGCAAGAGTTACCCAATCCCGGTCATGCAGCGTTTTCCCGGCCGAATCCGTTGGCGGTCATGACCTCTTAGGTAACCATAGATCTGGTGAGTGTAGAGCCTTCAGAGGCATGAGACAGAAGCTCTTTTCGGTATTGATGTCTTAGAGTATCTCACGATTTCATTCGGGTAGACTCTCGCAGTTTACAAAAGGAATAGCATTGTCATCATGGTCTGGGCCGCACTGGGGCATGTCTGGTGAATATTATGCTGACATCTTCTCGGACCAAATCCATGACGTACAAAATATTTAATACAATAAATAGGGATAAGAGAACCTCATCGTGGCGGAAATATATTAAAGGCGGCGTAGGGAGCGAATGCAAACCATGAGACAGCACATTGATCGTTGGAGTCATGCGGCCCTAATATTAGGACTGATCACGCTAATAACAGGATGCGGAGCACATCATGTCGCCGTGACACAGCATATGAAGCCCAATTCTATAAGCCATAGTCAACCCGCTCAATTACCTCTACTGTTACCACTTGAGGGTACGAATCCCGTATCCACTTTAATTGTGGAACGAGGACATGGCTCGCGAAATCTTCCGGTATTGGTTGCTCATAATGCACAGCTCATGGTAGAAGTGGGCTGTACCGGTGGAGGTGTTCTCCAAATCAAGCCCTTGACGACTGTAGGACCTTGTACGGGATCAGGGTTGTTCACCAATGCCTATTCCGGAATGAACGGGAGAGCGCTGCACTTATCTATAATTGCAAGGCCTCAAGTTGTTTGGGAAATCCGCGTGGCGATGAGTCAGAGTCCCGCTTATCCCCAATAAGCAATCGTATCACTAAGGCAGTCATCTCGTAGAAAGTTGTCGGAAATTAAGATAGTTTGAGATTTCCACCCATGAGACTGGTCTTCCGGACGAATTAAATGGCGGGAGTCCATAACATTTTTTGATTAAAGTTCAGAGTTTTCGTTGAGATTAATTGCCCTTGTCCTTGGCATTAATTCGTCGGAATTTATTAAATTCGGGAAAGAGGACTATAATGTATATCCTCGTCAACGGTCTCCCCGGATCGGGAAAGAGCACATTAGCGGCAGCCTTAGGGCACGCTTTACAGTGGCCGGTCCTTGAAAAAGATGTGTTTAAAGAGGTATTGTTTGATGAATTGGGTATAGACGATCGGCAATGGTCTCGTAAGCTTGGCATGATCAGCATTACATTAATGTATCGTCTTGCAAAGACGATGCCTCATGCCATTCTTGATAGTGTTTTTGATCGCCATCTGGCGCCACGCGATTTAGCTGAATTGAAAGGACCTATGGTGGAAATTTATTGTGATTGCCCGCCATTTATTGCAGAACAGCGGTTCCAAGCACGTCAGATGCGTTCACGCCATGAGGGCCATATCCGTGGCGGTATAAATTTTTCTGAATGGATAGAAAAAGCCGGGGAGCCCCTGGCAATTTATCCTGTGCTTCGTGTCGATACAACAAGACCTGTAAATTTAATGGATGCGCTGATGTGGATTGCTCAATACAATCAGGAGACGTGATGATCAGCAACTTACGTTCTGATCGTACAGCGGCTACCAACCCCCAAAGTAGCTTCTGCCAAGGATGTTAATCGATTCCCTTCGGACCTACAACGTGAAGGAATAAGCCCGTACGCAGTTTATTGTCATAGAATCGTGTCCCGCAGATTATGCATGTACAGGGTGAATTATTGTGAAGAAACTGCGATCGCTTCAGAAATTTTGGCCAGGTGTGTTCAGTCCGCCAGCCCAAAACTTTCTCCAACCCATGGCATCCATTGCAGCCTGGCGTGTATTTCTCGCCACCGTAATGGGGGGCTGTGCGGTCCTGATCTTGGGTAACGTTACCAAAAGCAGCATGGCGGGCTATGGATATGGAGCGGTATTATTTACAGCGTTGAGCTGGCCTTATGTACCGCAATTGCTCAAAACGATTCATTGGACAGATATGACGATAGCGCAATCCCTCTTATTGCTCATTGCCAGCATTGGATTAGGAGAGGTGGCCCAGCGTATTTTGGGCTTTAACCCACAGGCCCAAGGCATGAAACATATGAATTGGCCAATCGCTATTCATTTATTGTGGCAGTTTCCTTTGGTTCTTCCGGTTGAAAATCTTTTGTTAATTGGATCCATGGCGTGGCTTTGGAAATTTCTGCGGCCCACATCGCCAGGAAATCGATTGGGTGTCGCTGTTTTAAGTGCGGCCTTATTTGGATTATGGCATGTCCCATTCTGGGGCGGATGGACGATGTGGACCATTTCATTGAGCGTTTTACCATGGACGCTATATATGATGGCGACAGGTGATATCCTCGTGCCCCTGATTGCGCATATTTTGATGGACGTGATTGCCATGATTTCAACTTTTGCGCCACCTAACAGCGTGATAATCCATTTATTGTGGCCGCTTTTGGGAATTGGTCTGATTCTCTTGGGTTTGGGTCACTCTCTTTATCAAGACTGGCGTGTTAAACGGCGTAAAATTGCCTGACCAATGACAGCGGGTTTGTCGCTATCAGCCGCTTGGATGCTTAAGGTCACGTGAAGCGTTTCATCTTCGTTGCGCTTGACTGTCCCTGAGAAGATCAGGGATTCATTGGGACGGACAATTTGACGGAAACGAGCAGAAAATTCCTGGAGCACAAAGCCTTGAGCATAAAGCGGCGTTAAGAGGTTGTCGAATAAACCCATATTGAGCATGCCGTGAACAATAACCCCAGGCAAATTGTACTGTTTGGCGATCTCGGTATCATAATGAATGGGATTGAAGTCCCCCGAGGCTGCTGCATATCGGATGAGTTGTTCGCGACTTATGGTTTTTGTCCATGGACCAAGTTTTTCTGGAATCATAGGGCCGACTCCTTATCTAGAGTAATGATGAACAGCGACCGGGACACAAATACCATCTCATTTTGTGAATTGTGGGCAATGGTCTTTAAAGTCAGAAACACGGTTAATCCCCGTTTTTTCAAATTATCGATGCAGGCCACGACATGAACTTCATCGCCAGCTGTGAGAGGTAGAGCATATTCGAATTGCTGCTCGCCGTGAATGATTCCTGCGTCTGGAAGCTCAAGACCAGGAATATCTCCTGCCGTTAAGGTAAACGCAAAAGTCGGCGGAGCTATGATATCACGGTAGCCTTCAGACCGTGCGGCTTCTGGATCAAAATACGGGGGATAGGTGAGTTCGAGGGATCGGGAAAATTGTTTCAGCGTGTCACGGTCAATGTGATACATTTTGGGGGATGAACATCGTCCAATGAGATCCTCCGTCCATTCCATTGTTGTTGTCATCCTTCCTGATTATTTGTGGCTTTTCCATGAATATTTTTACAAGCACATGGTCTGCCCTTAAGCATTGGCATTGTATACTAAAAATATCAAAATCATCAAGACATCGGGAGTTGATGGAAGACGGTGGATAACGAGAAGGCAGTTCGGACCCTGTTACGGGACATTTTATTTCTCGATAGCGAAACGTGTTTACAACCTCTTTGGAAGGCTTCTGGGATGGAGATTCTACTTCATGGGTTAATTCCCAGAGCATTGAATCCTTATGAGCCGTGTTCCCCGCGAAGCTCTCGGCAAGGGGTGCGATGATGCCATCGCAGATAAAGGCCATCCATCAAGCTTTTGTGACGGGGCAGCATGATCCTGTGGCCTGGTTGGACCAGTTAACAGACAAAATTCGTCAGGTCCAGGAGCAAACCAATGCATTCATCCATTTAGATATAGAGCGCGCGAGGATGACGGCCGAAGCGTCATGGCGACGCTACCGCAATGCGATAAGTTTAAGTGTCTTAGATGGTGTGCTCATTGGCCTTAAAGACTTATTTGAAACCGCAAATATGCCGACGACAGCGGGGTCCAAAATCCTTCAAGATTACCGACCCCATCATGACGCCGTTATTGTGTCACAGTTACGGGAATTGGGTGCTAATCTCGATTTAGGCAAACTCAATCTTCACGAATTTGCTTTTGGTCCAACCAGCACGAGTTCATTTTATGGGTCTGTTCGACATCCTCTAGACGGATCAAAAATGGCTGGCGGCTCGAGTGGCGGATCAGCTGTGGCAGTCGCTACGGAACTCATGCCTCTCGCGCTAGGAACGGATACCGGAGGATCTGTCCGTATTCCTGCAGCCCTGTGTGGGATTATTGGATTAAAACCGACGTACGACCGAATTAGCCGACAAGGTGTCATTCCTTTGTCATGGACTTTAGATCATGTGGGACCCATGGCCCGGGATATAGAGGATATTGCGTTGTTTTTAGATCTCATATTTCCCGAAGAACGCTTCCAAGAACATATGATGGCTCCGTGCTCGTCGTTAAACATTCTCGTGCCTAGCGGTACTCTTGGCAGAGCCGTAGACCAAGACTTACAGCACCGGTTCGAACTAGCCCTAGAGAGGTTATCTATGCTCCCTGGTGTTCACATCGATACGAGTCCATTGCCGGAATTGGAGCGTATTCGGGCAGCCCAATTGGTTATCATTGGTGCTGAAGCGGCCAATTACCATTGGAAGTGGTTACAGGAACGACCTTTAGATTATCAGGAAGATGTTCGCGAACGTTTAATTTCCCGTGCCTCCTATCTTGCGGTTCAGTATATTGAGGGCTTGCGTGCTCGTCAGGAATTACAAGTCATGTATCAGCAGATATTGGATCGCTACGATGTCATGATTTTACCCACCGTTCCCATTTATCCACCTGATCTCACGACCCAAGAAGTACCAGGCTACGACGGACAACCGATTGATGTCCGGAACTTATTGGTGTGGATGACGTCACCGTTTAATCTGCTCGGATTACCCGCGTTGACCATGCCAGTCGGCCACAATGATCAGGGTTTTGCTGCGTCGGCGCAAATCGTTGGGAACTACGATCAAGAAGGAAAACTGTTGCAGGTTGCAAAAATGTGGCAAGATGTGCTGTCCGCATAGAGAATTAACAAGAACCTCATGCTACAGTCATGAGTCAGCACCTATGGTCTTCATTACGGAGATTATTAGCCACGGGGATTGATGCACAAGTCTTAAAAACAGGGATAGCGGCCGGAACATCGTGGTATTTAGCTCAGTGGTTGTTTAAGACGCCTCGTCCCTATTTTGCCCCATTGGCTGCGATTTTGTCTTTGCAGGTGAGCGTGGCTGATTCCATATCTAAGGGGATACAACGGGTTGCGGGTGTCGGGGCAGGCATTGCTGTCGCGATTTTCGCCGGGCATTTTTTCCGTTTGTCGGCCTTGTCCGTTGGAATTGTCGTCTATATTGCTGTATTTTTGGCTACGCGGTTGCATATGGGACCTCAAGGCATTCCCCAGGCCGCTATCACCGCATTATTGGTGATGACCGTGGGGCGTTCGGCGTCAGGTTATGCATGGGTGCGAGTTGTCGATACAGCAATTGGTGTTATGGTGGCGGTTTTAGTCAATGCTTTAATTTGGCCTCCTGATGCCACTAAGGCAGCAGAAACCGCCATAATAACGCTGGCGCATGCGGTGGCCGATGTCCTTTTATCCATCCGTCAAGATTTAATCGATGGCTTAAGTGCGGCCGAAGCCAATCAACATTTACTTCGGGCCCGCCATGTCGATGAGTCTTTGGAAACTGTACGCGATGCGATTCGGCGTGCAGAAAAAAGTCTAAAATGGAACGTGTTAATGGTGAGAAGGCGTCGGCGCCTCAAAACACTTCGTCAAGTGGCTATCGTGTTGGAACATACCTTATCTCAAGCCCGGGGCATCGCCCGGAGTTTGTTTGTGACCGTGGAGCGCGATACCCAGGATCCGTATTTGGCGTTACCGGAATCGATTGCAACTCAACTGGCGGACTTATTAGCATTAATGGGATCGGCCTTGCAGACTTATATTCGCATCATTGTCGGAGTGCATCCGGATGCTGCCTACCAACTTGAAAAAACACTGAAACAGGCGTCAAAACGACAACGCCTGTTATTACAAGAAATTCATGTTTCGGCAGGGGATTGGCTAGACCTGGCAGCGGTTTTAGCGGACATTGAAAAAATGACCGAAGACTTATTAGTGTCTGCCAGGTTGCTAGTTCCTTTAGTGTTTCCCAGCACGTGAAAATTCTATTTTAGCGATTTTCTGTTAGTGTTGGGTTTTGGCAAAACGCTCTTGGCTTTCCTTAAGCACACGTTCTCCATCTTCATGGTCCCGCCAACCGCCAACGTGCGATTCCTTACCGCCTTCGAGCTCTTTGTATGTTGCAAAGAAATGGGCAATTTCTTTTAAAGTGTGGGCGGGCACATCGGAAAGGGTCTTAATGCCATCCATACGGGGATCATCGGCGGCGACAGCCAAAATTTTGTTATCAATGCCGTTCTCATCCCGCATCTCCAAAAGTCCCACGATGCGGGCCCGAATAATACAACCAGGGAAGGTACTTTGAGACATGAGTACCATCACATCGATGGGATCCCCATCTTCACCTAAAGTATTCTCTACAAATCCATATTCGGTCGGATAGTGAAAGGGAGAATACAACACCCGGTCTAACCGGATGCGACCCGTTTCATGATCCACTTCATATTTATTTTGACTGCCCCGAGGGATTTCTACCACAACATCAACCACCATAATAGGGACCTCCTTTTTTGAGCCTGGATCTTCTCATATGTAACACAACAGCGTGAACTTAGCGTAGCCAGATCAAGTGCTGGTGTCTTTGTCCATTGTGCGAGAAGACCTTACAAAAATCAATGCAGAATTAGCAAAGAGGGAGGATTTGTCTTCAAAACCCCAGGCATGCTTTGCGTTCTATGACGGGGTTCGGTAAGATGAGGCGGGAGGGAACAGTGTGCAGCGACGGTGGGCCAATATCACATTAGGAATTGCTTTGGCATTATTTTTAATTGCCCTGGCGTTTCATCGCCAATTTTGGGCGCCTTATCTAGAGTCGATGGCCTTAGCAGGCTTGGCCGGTGGCGTTGCAGATTGGTATGCCGTCACCGCTTTGTTTCGTCATCCCCTAGGGATAAAGTGGTTGCCACATACCTCAATTATTTCGGCCAATCGGGACCGGATTGTGGATGCCATTTCAACACTAGTGGAGACGGAGTTATTGTCGGTCTCATTTATTGAAGCGAATATTGAGAAACTGCAGATTGGCAGAAAAATCGTCGAGTTTTTGGATAAACCGCTGAGCCCTGTCGCACAGCAGCAAATTACTGAGGCACTCAATCAGATGATGGACTTCATCCCAGAAGACCGGATAGCTGCCTATCTAGAATCTTTTAGTACCAAAAAAATTGAGGACTTACAAGTTTCCGATTACATTGTGCGCTTCATCAAATGGTTAGTGCAATCAGAAAATGACCGGGCTCTTTTTAACTTTTTGGCACGTCATGTCGTTGATGTCTTAAATAGTGTGGAATTTACCGAGGATATGGAAAACCGGCTGAAGGATATGCTGGAAAAGTATACGAAAACAACCACTCAAAAACTGGTATTAGGTTTATTAGAATCGTTGGGGACTGTTGATTATAAAGATTTGAGTGTAACGGTTAAGACCCAACTGATTGATTGGTTAAAATCTGAGAAAGCCTTTGAGCAATTTGAGCTAGCCATTGTGCGCATTATGATTACGGTACGCGATGATCATGATCTCCGGCTCAAGATTGAAAACGCCAAAAATGATCTTGCCCATCACATGCCATGGGACCGCGCCGTGACGTGGTTGATGACGGAAGTGAGAACCCATCTGCATGACGCTAAAACGTGGGAAGGTGTTGGCCATTTTTCGCATGAAATGGCAGATATATTGCGTGCGTATCCGGAACAGCAAGCACAACTGGAAAATATGATTAAACGCCTCACCGTGTCCCTCCTGCGACGATACCATCCCGTTATCGGCCGACTGGTTCGCGATAATCTTAATCAAATGGACGAACGGGAATGGATTGATAAACTAGAATGGTACGTTGGTCGGGACCTTCAATGGATTCGTGTTAATGGTGCCATTGTCGGTGGCCTGGTGGGTTTAATTTTAGCCGTGCTGATTCATTTTTTCTGAGAAGACTTGTGGCGCTGATGGTATAGTAACGCATTCACTTCTGCTCCCAGTAAAATCGCCAGGGCAAACAAATATAAATAGAGAAGAAGCAAAATGACAGTTCCCAAGCTTCCATACATTTTATTGTAGGAATCAAAATGGCTGGTATAAAGAGAGAAACCCCAGGACAGCACAATAAAGACGGTGGTAGCCAAGATGGTGCCTGGGCTGAGAAACTTAAAGGGAAGATGTAGATCAGGCAGAATGGTATATAACATGTCAAGACTAAACACAAGGAGAACGAGCAACATCAACCAATGCAGAAAAAAAGACGCGACGTGATCGATGGGCCAATGGAGTACGGAATTGAGTAACCAGTGGGTAAATAGCGTGCCCCCTGTGGCGACTAGAAGGGTCGCAACGAAAAGAAGTCCAAAGATGATTCCGGTTCCGGCGGCTAAAAGATACCGCTTGATAGCGCCGCGTTTGAATGGGTAAGTTAATTCATAAGCATGATTAAACGCATCGATAAGTTCCATAAAAGCACCGGACATGCCCCATACAAACCCCACAATCCCTAATGACAGGACTGTGGGGTTTTCATGATGAATGGCCACAGCGATTGCGCTGCGTAATAAGGTTATAACCGATGCTGGCACCAAACTGTTCAAAGGACCCACGATATCCTTAATGGTTGTAGGCAAATGCATAAATCCTAGGAGGGCGGTTAAAAACAGGACCAACGGAAAGAGCGCAAACAAAAATTTATATGCTAGAGCTGCTGCATAGGACGTCATATCGTCGCGGCTCATGCGTTCCATCAATAATTTTACGAAATGTAGTACATTTTCCACGGAGTGTCCCCCAAATACATGATTTTCAAGATGTCCGTGCATCCTATTGTGCATCACTTCGATTATGAGGATGCAGGGAGGATGCGCCGGTGCTGTCTGGTGCCATTGTTGCCAGTGTGCTCGCTTTTTCCACCGGTCTAAGCATTGGCTTCCTTTTAGCAGCGGCTGGAGGCGGCACACTTATATTATCAATCATTGTGCTGCGTTATTTGTTTGGTTTGACCCATGCCGAATTATTCGGGACAGCGGCCGTACTGACGTTCGTTCTTGCTGTCGCGTTGTTTCTTATGCGCCGGGAGGAACGAAGGGTTGCAATAAGGCCAGCTTTGTGGTTTACAGGTCCTGGACTTTTGACGATGATGGTCACAAAGCTCATGCCACATGATTTGACGACGCGTTTGCGTTTGGCTTTAATCGGCCTGTTATTAGTGACAAATACTCTATTATCCCTCATCTTATCAAAGTTTTTGGTTCGCTCTCGGAGGATTCACCACAAACGATTGGCCATGATGGGTGGGGGCGTTGGATTATTGGCGGGATATTTTGGAGGCAACGGAGCTTTCTTAGCGCTTCCTAGCATGTTAATGAGTGGTTTACCGCAAAATGTTGCGGTTAGTAGCTCGACATTGACGATTGCGAGTTTTGCATTCACGTCGGCGATACCCAATATGGTACGAGCGAGCATCGATTGGCGCGTACTCATTCCCTTTCTTCTGGGCTCTATTTTGGGGCTTTTGATCATGCGGATGTTATTCCGGTTTAGAAATCCATCATCACGTACACGGTGGATGACCACCGTGATTGTGATAGCGGCTGGACTCTATTTATTACAACAAAATTGGTTCGGGCTTTACACACCCTCACTAGCCCTTTATGATGGGATAAAAGGAGGGCTAAGGAATGAGTTTACAAATTGAAGTGACGCCCCAAGCGATTGCCAAACTGGCCGAATTAGGCACGGAAAAGAAAGCGGATTATGTCAGGGTTAGCGCCCAGCAGGCTTGTGGCTGTGGTCGTATTGGGTACCGCATGGCGTGGGAAGAGCATGTATCGGCCGATGACGAACAGTTCCAGGCAGCCGGAGTGACGCTGGTGGTGGATGCTAATAGCCGGCCATATATCGATGGAGGCGTATTGGATTATCAAGTCGATTCGATGCAAGAAGGTTTTGTGTTGACTAATCCCCATGCTCAAAATGGTTGTAGTTGTGGAAGCCATTAACACCGCGTCCGCGCGGTGTTTTTTTCATTATGCTACCCAGTGAGCCGTAGCAAATAACGAGACAAATAAGATCCCCAGCGGCAGGGCAACGGCAAAATATATTATGCGCCGGAGCCGACTTTGGTTAATAAATAATCCCAAGGCGATAAATACGGGGAAGGCTTCCATCACGAGACGGGGCAGGGACATGAGCGGGTTTCCCGTTGCTGGATAGGAAAACGGGACGGCGATGGCTAGCAGCTCATAAAGCCACAAATAAGAGGGCAAATATTTTAGAGATAACACGAACATGGCAATGAGAAATACGGCAAATAACCAATTATAAAAATTGCTAGCATCTAATGAAGGCATTCCCGTGGCAAACAATTGATGGATGTTGAGGGCCTGTCCGAGAACCTTCCAGGCTTTTATGGTGGCGACCCATAATGTGCCTCCGATCCATTCAAAATGTCTTCCCCAATTGCTTTGTGCATGTTCAAACACCAGCGGGTCGCCAAAGCGGATGAGAAGAAATACCATATAAATGGCTAAACCTAAAGGTGCCCATAAAGTATGCCACAACGGTTTAATCCGGTGATGTTCTTGTTTCCAAAGAAGCAGCAAAAACGGAGCGGACAAGAGAAGACCGTACATGCTTACCAGTGTGGCTGCCATCGCTAGCGGTCCCGCGATAAAATAGCGACGCGTTCTCGCAAAATATAAGGACCCTATCGCGAGCGCCATAAATAATGGTTCCGAGTAAACGGCATTAGCATAAAAAGCGGTAGGGAAAAAGGCTAAGACCAATACCGTATCCCAGGCAATCTGGGGACCAAACTCCAATTGGGTCAACCGGAACAAAAACCACAATGTGAAAGAAAAGGATACTAAACTAATGAGAACACCCGCAATGACACCACCTCCGAAGATGTGGATCAAAAACGGATAAAGGGGAAAAAAGGCTGTGGCAGTCGGACGATTGGCATATCCGAAATTGGCAATGGATAAATACCATAATCCATCCCAGTGAGCCCACAAACCGAAAGTCACATGATAAAGCAATTGACCTGTAGGGGGAAGTGTGCCCGGAGGGGATTCAATCCAAGCATGTGGCAAATAGATATAAGCTAAGCCGCCAATTTCCATAAAGAACGCCCGAGAAATGACAAAAAGCCAAAGCAAGAGCCGAACAACAGGCCATTTCACATGGGGTGTCAAATGCGTAAGTTGGGCTTTGGGATTGACAATGACTGCCGAGTCGGATGTCAGGTCTTTAGCCATGCGACCTCCTGACGGAATGTTTTAGTTGCTTTACGGAGCCTAATTGTAATGCGTCGCCACGAATGTAATTGGCTAGGGAAAAAACTTGGTATGCCGTTAAGTTTGTGCTGGAATTCTTAGTCATAGCCAAAAGTTCTCCGGCGACCAGTGGGTTGACCTCAGGCAATGTGTCCACCATTTTTGACAATAATTTAACCTGGCCTTGGGGACTGGACACGCCATCAGGATATCCAAAGGTTGCTAGCATTGAAGAAGGCGTCAACAACTTCGGCCAATGATGATCGCTATGATAATATAGTGCGTTCATGACCATCAATAAATCATTTGTCGTGAAATAAAAATAATGATGAATTGGAATTCCTGTGGCTTCGGATACCATTTTGGTGACCACTTGAGGACTTTCACCACTGATGGCCGTGTATAATGGCATCATTTTTCCATTGGGACCCAAAATAGGCGTATCACCCGACAATGGAACCACGGTAAGGATTTGACTGTTTGGTTTGACGACCGCTAAAAAACCTATAAAGGCAGGTGCCGTCGTTGTCCCTCGAACCCCTACCAGAACTTTAACCGGTTGTTTTTCATTGATGGAAATGGTGCTAATTCGACTATGGATTCGTGCATGCAAAGCTACGGACAAGGCCACAAACATTGCACCCAAAACGGCGAGAATGCCAGTAATCCATCGCTGACGAGGGGTAAAACCTATGGCTGGGTTTTCAGTCCGCGTTTGCATTGGCATCCAATCCTTTTCTCGATGTAATACGTCAGTCACTTCATATCGGTCCTGTACACAAGACTAAATTGTATCACGAATTGTACGCAAGCGTATGGGATTCCGGGGTGGTCCAAAAAGCACCAAGTCGTCCTTATAGAATTTCCAAAATCGAGGGAATTTATTCCTTTAACCAGGCGACATTGGTATTCCCCTCAACCCCTGCGAGGCGGGCAGAAGGGGGACACTTGGCACGGTATAAAAACAAAGCAGGGATCGGAAGATTTCGGTGGGACAAGGCTTCGAGATTCGCAATCCCTTTAATGATGACCCCGTCATATCTTTTTTGCCATGCTTGAAGGTCATCATCAGATAATTTCCACATGGTAAAATCCTCCCCGAAATCGAGGACATTGTCTGCGACCATCGACAACCCCATGTCATTCACATCATCACGAGTGATATCATTTAAAAAAGGATGATGCCGCACGAGAATACTGACATGCCATCCCTTATGGCGTAGACTCCGAATTAATTCGCGGTCAAAAACAATTTCCCCTGCATTATCGGTAATATAGAGAATTTTTCCTGATGCGGGTATGGATTGGACAAAGTTTCGAATATCGTTGCGAGCAAACCCTTGTTGGATTGCCTGATCTAATTGAAGAAAAAGGCGCTGGGTGTTATCGCCCAATCCGGCATCAATAATGTTGGCGGCCGCCGCATATAAAAATCGGTTCTCCAAGTCATCTATGAGCAGGGGATGTTGTTGCCAGTAAGCCTCAGCCATGGTGTTTGCGGTTCTTTTGTCTTCGTGGTACGGATCCGTCTCATGGGTGTTTTTCTGCGCAATTTCATACATGAGATAAACGGCAATCCCGGGATTATCTAATGTTTCCCACCTAGAAGCTAAGTGACCCATGACCTGGGCTTGAATGGGCACAGGGTTATTCTCTTTTTGATGGTCCAATGTGCGCATTAATTGCAAGAATACACACGCCGCGCATTCAGACGATATTTTCATGGTTCACCTCCATCTCTCTTGGGAGTTTCCGCCTTCTAGTGTAACATGGAGGCAAGACGGATTTTGGAATCGATTTATTCGTAATATGACATGCATCATTAAGCGACGTGATTCACGACCCTTTAAGGAAGAGTCTAGCATGTGTGGACGGTTTAGCGCGACATTTACTTGGCAAGATTTAACAAATCGGTGGCCAATTGAACAGGACCTCACTCCGCCATGGAGCCCACGCTTTAATGTTGCTCCCGGTCAGCAGGTGTTGACGATTGGTCAACGCATGAACGGACAATGGAAAGCGGCATGGGTTCACTGGGGAGTGTCTGTTCACCATTCCTTGTTGATCAACGCCCGCCGAGAATCAGTGCAGAACAAACCTCTTTTTCGTGAGGGCTATCACCACCAAAGAGTGATTGTTCCGGCGGATGGATTTTATGAGTGGGAAAGGTCGACACGTCAACCTTTCCGTTTTACTTTAGATACTCTTTTTGCCATCGCTGGCATTTTAATCGCGTCGCCCGCTCGTGATTTTTGGTATGTTGTGCTTCTCACCACACAAGCTGATGGCGTCATCCAGTCTATACATGACCGGATGCCATGGGTCTTAACGGACGAACAGGTGCCTGTGTGGTTAGGTCGTCAAAGTCATGCCTATCAATCGTTAACGGTTGTGTCAAAGTCATGGCATGTTTATCCTGTGTCAAAGAAGGTTAATAACGCTCAAAATGATAGTCCCGACTTAATTTTGCCTTGCCCGGTCGACGGCCACTTGTAAAAAGTTATCGAGCGCTTCGTCTAACAGGCTATAAACGTGCTCAAATCCCCCCGTATAAAACGGATCGGGGACATTGCGTTCGGTGGTTGAGGAAAATTCGAGGACCTTGTGAACGTTTTCGGCTTCTGGCATCAAGGCTTTCACATCGTCCCAATTGTCTTGATCCATGACCAAAATCCAATCGAAATTGCGGGCATCAGCGACTTGAATTTGCCGGGCCCGAATGCCATCAAAGGCGATATTATGTGATTTTAATATCGCCTGCGTTCCCTTGTGAGGGAGTTCTCCAACATGCCATGAACCGGTTCCAGCGGAATCGATAATAAATTGGTCCGCTAATCCTTTTTCTTGCACTTTGGCGCGGAAAATAGCTTCCGCCATTGGAGAACGACAAATGTTTCCTGCACAGACAAATAACACACGAATCGGTTGTTTAGAATTCACTCCACATACCTGTCCTTTACTGCTGCGATTATTGTGATGCACCGACGGAAATAGTCACTGACGTAATGTAATAGGGGTGGATGGGTAATGAATCCTCACCCGTCATAGGATTGGTTTTTACGGCGCCGCTAGCAATTTTTTGAACAACATTCCACCCTTGGGTGACCCGTCCGAGTTCCGTGTAGATGGGATCTTGATTCAAACTGGTGCTTTCTGGCCCGGTACAAACGAAAAATTGGCTACCATTGGTGTTAGGATTGTTGGCATTAGCCATCGCGACGATTCCAGGTTGATAGGGAAATGTGGGCTTTTCTCCATTCCATTGATACCCTGGTCCACCGGTTCCGTTGTTTAACGGATCACCTGTTTGGAACATGAAGGGTTTAATCACCCGAAAAATTTCATCACCATTGAAAAAGTTGTGATCAGCTAGAAAGACAAAATTATTGACGGCTACTGGGTCTTGCTTAGCAAATAACGAGATAACAAACTTTCCTGCGGTGGTATCAACTGTTGCCGTATACTGCTTATTAGGATTTATGAACATTTTCGGTGGAGCATTCCACCGCAGATTTCGCCCGCTGGCTATCTGTTTGGTGTGAGCGGGGGTTTTGGCTGCTTGCTGTCCACACCCGGCTGTAACGGTGGCCAAAATGCCTGATACACCGATAATGCTCCAGAAACGAAAGAATTTGGCTGTCAACGTATTCACTCCAAAGACATATTTTCGCCGCTCATTGTACCATGTTCGGGGTCCCTCTTCATACCGATTTCATGAGGGGAAGCTGTCTTAGACTGGCAAGATGGGTAATGATCGCCACACTAAGTAGTCCTAGTGCGGTGAAAGTGACTCCTGTCCACTGGGCATGGGCCCAAGCTAAACTGGCTATTCCTGAACCTATCGATCCTCCTAAAAAATAGGTGACCATATATACGGTATTTACCCGGGCTCTTGCATCTGGACGCAGCGCATAAATTCGGGATTGATTCGAGATTTGTCCGGCCTGGACCCCTAGATCAAGGAGAATAATGCCAACGATGAGGGCCCATAGATGGGATGACAAGGGCCACATCAAGAGCCACGCCACGCTCACTAAGACAATAGCCCCGGTGATGGTGACTCGCGGATCCCGTTTGTCCGCCAAGCGTCCCGCAATAGGGGCAACACTGGCCCCAGCAATACCAAGTAAGCCAAACAACCCAATGACAGACGCCGTATAATGATAAGGCGTCGTGCTTAAACGAAATGTTAATGTGGTCCAAAATGCACTAAAAGTGCCAAACAGTGCACCACCCGTTAAAGAAGCTTTTACCAGTTCTGGTTCACTACGGATGATGGGGCCTAAAGAATACAGCAATTGTCCGTAACTCAAAGGACGTGAGCGCGGTCTAGAGATGGGAAAAATGCTTATTACGATGATCACAAACAGCACCATTAATATGCCGGCGAATCGGTAAACGGCCTGCCATCCTAGCCAATCTCCGATGACGCCGCTAATCATGCGTGCCGACAGAACTCCGACTAATAACCCGCTCATGACAATCCCTACCACACGACCCCGTTGACTATCAGGAGCTAAATCTGCAGCCACAGGCACGATGACTTGGGGTACCACCGTTACCGCTCCCAAAGCAAAATTGGCTATTAAAAATGCTGAAAACTGCGGCAGCACCGATACGATTTCCAATGTCATCGCTGTTAGTCCAAATAATGCGGCGATTAATTTTTTCCGTTCCCATAAATCGGCTAATGGAACAAACAGCAACAGGCCAGTAGCGTATCCAATTTGTGTCAACATCGTTACGACGCCAATAGCGGCCGGACCGACATGAAAGGTCCGAGCCATCAAGGCGAGCAGGGGTTGATTGTAATAAAGATTAGCGACACTTGCCCCGGTGGCGACAGCCATTACCAGGACCAGGCCAGATAGGGACATGGTATCCTCCTGATAAATTCTGTATTATGATTTTGTTCTTCTTAGCATTGTAAAGGATTTTGATCAAGAAGGTGCACACTCAATAAAAAGGCCAACCAGGCGCATTAATGGCAGGCCAAGGGGCCTCAATCAGTCTACTGTTTTGGCCTTAGCCAACCACCGGTCTTAGGGCCCAAGAATAGGAGGAATTTAGGTGAAGGCGATCGTATTAACTGAATTTGGAGGTCCGGAAGTCTTACGGGTACAAGAGATTCCCGTCCCTGAATGCGGACCAGGCGACATCTTAATTCGCATTCACGCCGCGGGTGTCAACCGCGCCGATTTATTGGAGCGTCAAGGGCTGTATCCGCCGCCAGATCCTCGACCTGAATTCCAAATTCCGGGATTGGAATGTGCAGGAGTTGTCGTGCAAGTCGGCCAGCGCGTGACTCGTTTTCGTGAAGGCGATCGGGTGATGGCTCTGGTTTCAGGAGGGGCCTATGCTGAGTATGTCGCCTGTCCTCAGGACAACGCTTGGCTTATTCCCGAAGAGTTGAGCGATATTGAAGCGGCAGGGATACCCGAAGCCTTTTTGACTGCGTATGATGCGTTATTTGATAAGGCTCAGCTCACAATGGGGCAAAGGGTTTTAATTCATGCCGGCGCGGGAGGGGTCGGTTCAGCAGCGATACAACTTGCCCACCGGGCCGGTTTACACGTGGTCACCACAGTGGGCTCCTCGAAGAAGGTTCCACGTGTGTTAGAGTTTGGGGCGGAACGAGCGATTAACTACCGGGAACGAGATTTCGTTGAAGATGTGCGTGCGTGGTCTCACGGCGCGGGCGTCGACGCGGTATTAGATTTTATCGGCCAAGATTATTTATCCCGGAATTTAGCGAGTTTGAAAACGGGAGGGGTGCTTGTCATAATCGGGACTTTGAGCGGCGGTGATGCATCAATCAACCTGCGAGAGGTCTTAAGTCGCCGCCTCAATATTCGTGGAACGGTTCTACGGTCGCGTCCGGATTATGACAAGATGCACTTAATTCAGGAATTTCAAGAAAGAACCATGGCGTTTTTTGCCACGGGTCAATTACGGGCGGTTATCGATAAAACCTTTCCCTTAGAACAGGCAGGCCTAGCCCACCAATACATGGTCACCAACCAGAATGTCGGGAAGATTATTTTGACAGTGTCCTAGATTTAAGACGCAAATAGTTAGCAATCCGTTCAAGGACGGCTCGGGCTGTTTCTTGGTCGTAGGGCCCTGGCAGATCGAGCCGTCCGCCTGCGGCGCGGGCATGACCGCCACCGGAAAATACATCCTCCATCAGTTTGGCAGCATCGATCCGTACATCACTGCGTGCGGATAAACGGCCATCGGGCTTGATGAAAACTACCAGGGCGGCTCCTTGCCCCAGTAGTTGATGGGCGAGTTCATTGGTGGCTCCTTCTTCACTGAGAGCAATAGCAATCATGGGCAGTGGCGACCAGACTTTAACAGAACGCTTGAGTTGTTCTCTCATGTATTGTTTTTCGCGGAAAATGAGATCCGCTAATAGGGCTTGCTCATGGGACTGATAGGGGTTCCAGCCTACGGCAAAGCGTTCCCGATACCAGTCATAGCCCAATGTGTGAAACAATCGGTTTAGATTTTGGCCGGGTTCATGCGCAGGTTTCCACAAATCGTATCGCTCGACAGCGTATACAAGCCGTTCCCATTCGGGTGTGGGCTTTAACCATCCTTGATCGACGGCGAAGGCGTAAAAAAGATGGGACCCGGATTTACTAAGGTCAATCAATACATTGGGGTAACGGCTTAGTGGCAAGGCAGATTGATGATGATCCAATAGCTTTGCAATGCGGGACGAAACGCCTTGATAATGCTCAGGTTTAAGAGACACATCAGCCAAGTAAATAGGCGCATCATGGGTAATCAGGGCAAATCCGTCAAGAACACGGTCTGGCTCGATAAAAATGGGGGTCAAACCACATTGCTCGCCGACAATTGCGGCAGTGGCCCCATCTAGACAATTTTTGTGCGTAATAAGCCATCCACGCTGTGTCATGCTCTCCTCCATCCGTCGTCTTTCCTTTTCGTCACTGACCCATCTTATCATGGATAAGCACGTCAATGCGCGTAGCGCTTATGGTATGGCCCTTTAACACGCCGGCTAAACGTACGGTTGTTCCCGCTTGGAGTAAGTAAATATTGGAAATAGCCGTGTCATTGCGCAATTCGATCGTGTAAAGACCCGGATGGGTTTGGTTTGAATAGGCCAATAATCGGCGGGGTGTGCGGCTATTTCCTGACGGCACGATGTGATGCACGGAGGTGAGGAGGGTGGCCGTCATCATCATAATCACCAGATGCTGTGATGTTCGTTTCCGTGTGGTCATGTAAAACGGTCCCTCCAATAGCATAACAATGAATTAAATAATTCGTGAGGGTCTATCAAAACTCCTGCTAATTTTCCTAGGGTATGGGGAATTTTATGCCGCTTTACGCACGCGGTAAATGAGTATGGAACCAGCACCAAAATAGAGAAACGTGATTAAAAAGAGTAACCGGTAGGCCTCGCCCAAGGACATAACATGGGATAAAGAGCCGATGAAGAGGCCGGCAATGAAACCAGCGCCGACTTGGCCCAAATTAAAAGATGCTTGCCATAATCCCATGCTACGACCCTGGGTTGGTCCCGGTGGTAATACATCGACTGCCAATGCCCAATCTGTCGACAAATAAATTCCGTAGCCCACGCCAAAAACTAACCCCATGGTCAAAATAAGAAACATGCTATGAGTGAAAACAAACGTTAAGGCCGTCGCCCCCATTAACAACCCACCTACAAAGACTAAAATTCGGCGTTTATGCAGCCGATCCGATAGCCATCCGGCAGTGAGCACAGAAATCAATGATCCTAAAGTTAACAATGCCAATAACCGAAAGACGGTGGATTCTGGTTTATTCAGGCCAACGGTAAATTTGAGGTAATAAAATAAATAGTTTTCTAAAGTCGCAAATCCTAACATGATCATAAGTCGTGTGACAAATACCCACCAAAAATCAGGAAAGGCTCGAGGAGAGATCCATAATTGGCGAAGTCCTTGGGCAAAGGTTACCCGGGGCACGATAAAATGACGCGAATCCATTTCATGAACCCCAAACTGTGTGACGCCCCAACCAAGAACTAATAGTGCGGAAAGGATCCAATAAATCGCCGGGTCACCAAAATAATTGGGGGCTAACGCTCCAAAAATGATGGCCAGTTGCGTCATGAAACCCATCCAGCCTGATGCGACACCTCGTTGTTCCTCGGAGACCAAATCGGGAATGAGAGCCTGATACGCGGCTTGAGCAAGATTTGAGAAAAACTGCACCATCAAGTAACCGAAGGCAAAAATAAGCAAAAAGTGGCCGGAGTACGCCATGATAATCAGACCGAGCACATTGCCTGCCGTGCCCCACAGGATATAGGGGCGGCGTCGGCCCCATGCATGGCGTACGCGATCGCTAATCCAACCCGCCCACGGTTGTACGACGGTGGCAATGAGGGAGCCTAATACGACAAGCGAAGACAAAACGCTAGTTGATGCACTACGGCCAACAATATACAAAACGGCGCGCGGCACAACAATAATGATTAAAGCGGTCCATTGAATATTCGACGTTAGCCAATAGAAGCTCAATGCTAAATTTTGTGACAAGGACAAGCGCGGTTTTACGGGCTGAGGGTGTTG
This sequence comes from Sulfobacillus thermosulfidooxidans DSM 9293, assembly GCF_900176145.1. Taxonomy (NCBI): domain Bacteria; kingdom Bacillati; phylum Bacillota; class Clostridia; order Eubacteriales; family Clostridiales Family XVII. Incertae Sedis; genus Sulfobacillus; species Sulfobacillus thermosulfidooxidans. Next base: position 3,130,657 of record NZ_FWWY01000001.1, read on the forward strand.
CACGAGTTCCGCCGCCTTTCTAACAATTATGATGGCTATTCGGCAACGCTGGCGAAAAGTCCTTCTGTTTTAGGATAAATGCCAAAGACGAAAAGGAAATTTCGTATAATGGGAAAGAACGTAAAGGAGGAAATCAACAGATGCCTGATAAGGGCAGCATTTTACCGAATATCCTTGGGGCAATAGGGCATACGCCCCTGATTGCATTACAACGCCTCGTACCGGACAACGGCGTACGCATTGCCGTGAAATTTGAAGCAGTAAATCCTGGTGGCAGTATCAAAGACCGAATTGCTCCGGCGTTAATCGAAGTGGCAGAACGAGAACACCGCCTAAAGCCTGGCGGGACGATAATCGAAGCCACAGCGGGTAATACCGGCATTGCTTTAGCGATGGTAGCCGCCGTCAAGGGCTACCGCGCATTATTTGTTGTCCCGGATAAGATGAGCGCAGATAAAATTGCGATCCTCAAAGCTTACGGCGCCGAAGTGAAAATTGTTCCGGATGTCGGTCGTGACGACGAAAACAATTATCAAAATGTTGCGAAGCGGTTGGCGGAAGAAATTCCCGGTGGATGCTATATGGGTCAGTTTGAACAAGAGGCCAATCCCCACGCCCATTATATGTCAACGGGTCCTGAGATTTGGGAACAAACGGAAGGACAGGTTCGTGCGGTTGTAGCTGGTGCTGGGACTGGTGGAACGATTACTGGCATTGGGCGCTATTTGAAAGAAAAAGATCCGAACATCTTAATAATCGGTGCGGACCCAGTCGGTTCGATTTTTACAGGGCCGGTAGCACCGTTTAAGTTAGAAGGTATGGGGGAGGATTATTATCCTCAAACCCTGGACATGCATGTGGTTGATCGCTGGATGGCAGTTTCCGACGAAGAAGCATTTGCCATGACAAGGCGATTAGCCCGGGAAGAAGGCATTTTGGCAGGAGGTTCTTCGGGAGCGATGGTTCATGTGGCCCTAAGGATTGCACAGGAATTAAATCCCGGCGATTTAATCGTGGCTCTTGCGCCGGATACGGGACGTAATTATCTTAGTAGCATTTTCTATAATCATGGCAATACCGATACGTTTTCTCAATAATAGCACCGTTTCGTAGTCGCTTGCTTGAATGATACAATGAGATTTAAAGATTCGATAGGAAAGAGCAGATTGAATAAAATCCAAGGGAAAGGACGGTTGGACATGTTAGAATGGCTTATTGGTAAAAGGCGGGAAAATACGACGCCGCGAGTCCCTGCTACGATTATGCCTGAAGAAGTGATGGCACTACTCGAACAAGGTGAGAAAGTTGTCATCCTCGATGTTCGCCAACAGCATGAGTATCGCAGTGGTCATATTAAAGGAGCCCAATTGATTCCTTTGATGGAATTAAATAAGCGCCTGCATGAGTTGAAAAAGGATGCCACCATCATCACGGTGTGCCACTCAGGTCGACGGAGTGCACAAGCAGCCAGGCTATTGCGGGCTGAAGGCTTCACCGTTCGCAATATGGTGGGGGGCATGATGAAATGGCCCGGGAAAGTTGTCAAGTAACGGGAAGACAGTGAATATCATGCAGAAAGGTGGACCAAAGCGACATGTTTGTTGATCAAATTATTGTCCGCGGCGCTGGGGTCTTGGCTATTGTGGGCGGTATCATTTTTTTTGCTATTGGTGTCCCTCAAATCGGGTATTATCTGGTTCCTGCTGGCATCGTCTTTTTAGCCTTCACGATAGGATGGAAAGCCCGGTATGAACGCGTATTAGATGACCCTCCGCCGGGTTACGAGCCGACCGGAGAAGTCTATGTGAATCCCGGAGGACCTCCTGTGGAAGTGTGGCATTTAGGTATTCGGCGCGTCTATGTACGGCATAAGGTGGCTGAATAATGCGGTGGAAATTTATTCTGTATCTGATTGCGGCTAATGTTTTATGGGCTGGCAATTATTTAGCTGGGCGGGTTTTACGTTTTAGCATGGGCCCATTTACCCTCAATGGCGTCCGCTGGATTATTTCGGCGGTCGTCTTATGGCTTATCGTCCGGAAGCGTGGAGAAATTGTCCCCTTGCTACAGGAGTGGAAAGCGTTCTTGCTTTTAGGTTTTATTGGTATGTTTTTGTTTTCGAGTTTGACCTATTGGGGATTAACGATGGTGCCTGCTGGGGAAGCGGGTTTATTGTCAGGATTTACCCCACTTGCGGTACTGGTCGCGGGATTTGTCATTGCTCAAGACAAAGTCCGCTTGTGGCAATGGCTAATGGTCGCGGTCTCGATTGGTGGCGAAATCTTGTTACTGGGTGGAGGGGCCAGTACCCAAACGGGCAGCATTTTTGGGGCCGTTGTACTGATTTTTGCTGCATTGTCGTGGGGAGTTTATACGGCGTTGGGAAGACGTTACCGTTACCGATTTTCCCCCTTGGTGTTAACCACCGGGGCAGCGGTATGGGGAGCGATTCCCTCAGCATTGCTTGGCATATGGAATTTGTCTACCCACCCGGTGACGTTAAGCATAAATAGTGGGCTGGCCCTGTTGTATGTGAGTACCATGGCATCGGTGGTAGCCTTTATGATGTGGAGTGCAGGGGTAAACCGACTCGGCAGTGGCACAGCGGCTCCTTACATGAATTTATTACCAGTTTTTACCGCCTTGTTGGCGGTTCTTTTGCTGCATGAGACGTTAAGTGCCACCCAATTAGAGGGAGGATTGATTGTTGTCGCCGGTGCCGTCGGAGCGGGTTTTTCTCGCACCGTGCCTGTGACCGTTAAGGAGTCGCAGACATCGATGCTTGAATGAGATAAGCCGCAAAATATTCTGGCGACACCGTGCCTGTAAACACATAGGGTCCGGGTTCGCACCACGTTGTGGGAACACCCATGACGTGGTGTTTTTGTGCCAACTCGGGCAATTCTTCCACTTGAATGATTTGGGCCTGGATCAAGGGTTGCCGAATAGCAAATGCAATGGCCATGTTCACGACATGGGGACACCTGGTTCATGTTGGGGAAACAAAAATTTTAGTCGTCACTGGTCGCTGAATTTCATGCAAAAGAGGTTCCCATGATGGGTGGTCAAACCCTGAAACGCGGCTGAATGCGGCAATGGATTCCACAAAAGCGGCATATTCCATGCCGCTAGGCGCTCCAACAAATTGGACACCAAAGATGTTACCTTGGGTATTGCTAATGGTCACCGTCGGATCAAAAAATCGTGCGTGATCGGTGTTAGCCAATTGACGCATAATTTTTTGGGGCATAAGACTAACCGTATAATTTATCAAATCGAGGGTAGCTTGCGTTTTTGCACTCTCCCACTGCTCGCTGTGTACGGTAAGAATGACCGGATTTGGTAATGTGGAAAGACTGTCCATTACGGCCTTTTCTTGTTGGGAATTAAGAAACATGGATAAATATCTCCTTGTCCTAAAATGCTTAGACTTTTCTCACGGACAGATGGCTGTCTATCCGCTAAAGTCCTGCCAACACCATTTTTCTGTGACGACATCAATCGGATAGTAATGCGTAATAATAAGATCGGGGCGATTGGGAATGGGCACCAAATTGGAACGAAAACGCAAAATCCGATGGTCATCGTGAGCTCTTAGCACGACGACTTCAGATGTTGACGGAATAGTTCCCACTAGCCCCTGACAATAGGTGTTAATCAGTGTCTCCCACGGAATCTTTGTTCGCTGGCAAATATCATTTTTTAAGCGGTTAAGCCAGGGTTCGTTTTCGTAGGGTTGCCATTGAACGATGAGACGATGCAGCATACGTGTCAACAGTTCTTTTGGCCACTGTTCAGCCAACAGTGCATCGGGAGCAAATAATTGCACGATTAAATTGCGTTCCAGCCCCTGTAAGGCTCCCTGAGATACCTGAAAAAGACGTGCCATGGTCACATTCCAATCTCGAAGAAACCACCCGATATCTAAAAGGGCAGCCGGAAAGGGATCAAAACGGGATAGCCATAAACGGTATTCGTCTGGTAAATCCAACAACGGTTCAACATAACCGCGATAACCGAAATGATACAGCCACTGATTCAGTTCGCCGTTGATAACCGGCTGTTTTAACGCCCGTCCAATAAGGATGACCAAATCACGGGATAAGTCCATGACTTGCGATTGTTCAATCCGCGAAAGCTGTTTTTGTGATAGGGCAACTTTGCGTGCTAATTGCGTTTGTGACCATCCCAAGTGTTCGCGGTAAAATCGTATCCGATGCCCAACGGAATAAGGTTCAGCCATTCTCGTGAGTTTGCGGCCCTCCTTAAGATATCGATAGTGTATCATTCGCGGATAGGTCACGGCCAGCTTTTGCATAATCGCTGTCCCAGGAGCCAAGCTAAAAGTAAAAAGGAGGCATAGTGTGTGATGAAAATTAAAGAGTTCCGGTTTACGGGAAAATTTCCAAACTTCGAAGTCCATAGTATTTTAGTGGATAATGACAATAAGGATTATGACCTGGAGCTAGGTAATCTCGAATATGTTGGCACTTTAGACGAAAAACAACTCAAAGAATTGATTCATGAGACGTTCAAGGCGCATCAAGAACCCAAGTTGACGGAAGCCATGCATCAGCTTATCGGAAAATCTCTATAACTTGAGATTGTGCAAGAGACCAAGGGAAAAGATGCTACAATCGAGCCATGATATATGATTGTGAGGCGAGTAGTTAATGACTTATCGCGAACAAAACCGACCCTTGGTCATCTCTTTCGCCCAACAACCTCTCATCCGGCAAATGGTGAGCCATTTTCCGTTATTGGATGTCCGGTTTGTGGATGATATTGCGGCGTCGCAAAGACTGGGAATTTATGATCAGGCCGTGTGCATGATCGCTGCGGGCAACCCAGTTAATAGCCATACCTTAACACCCTGGCATCATCTTCAGTTTGTCCAGACACTTGGATCAGGATATAACAATCTTGACATGGTGGAATTACGAAGACGGGGAATTGTGGCGGCTCATAATCCGGGTCATAACGCCCATGCTGTGGCGGAACATGTATTAATGTCAGCCATGTATTTATTAAGAAACATGGCAGCCGCCCATCAGATGGTTACACAAGCTCGGTTTTCGGATCGCCAGCGTCTGGCAGGACAAATTCAGGATCTCAACGGGTTGACTCTGGGTATTTATGGTTTTGGCTACATTGGGAAAGCCTTAGCCCGGTTGTCACTGCCCTTTGATGTACACATTCTCTATCATCAACGACATCCTGTGCCGGATTGGGAACGTCAATATGGCGTTCAATATGTATCGGCTGATGATATTTGGCGATCATCGGATATTGTTGTGTTGACTGTGCCGTTAACGGAAGCGACGTATCACTTAGTCTCGAATTTGCAATTCGATATGATGAAGTCAACGGCTATTGTGATTAATGTTGGGCGGGGGCCCGTGGTGGATGAAAAGGCCTTGGCGCAGGCTCTTATTGACCAAAAAATTGCCGGTGCCGCGTTAGATGTGTTTGAATCCGAACCTATTGATCCCAATAGTCCCTTATTACACCTGCCCGAGCCTATTCGCCATCGGGTTCTCTTTTCACCTCATGTGTCCGGTGTAACCCGTCAAGCATTACAGAAAATGATCAAGGGAGCCTTAGATAATGTGCAACGATTCGTAAACCACGAGCCCTTATTGCATCAGTTACTCCCTGAAGAACATATTAACCCTTGGGATTGGCGAGACGGCGTCCTCCAAAGACTATCTGCCAGCCATCCGAGTGGGGAATCAGTGGACATCCATTAATTAATAGGCTGACACTGGTCCAAATAACCGGTCCTTTGGCCCATGACAAACCATAGCGGAACCACAATAAGCTGGATACAAGGGCCATCGCCAAGTCTACTAGAACTCCTGCCATGGCAATTTGGCGATGGGCCTTAACATTGAGACCCGTCATATCAATCGCCGTAGATAAGCGGCCAGAACGCCAACGAAGCCCTAGCCAATGACCGCCCAGATGACGAGCGACGATGCCATGTGCACTTTCATGAGCCAAGGCATTCACAATGGCGGCAATAAGGACGGAAATATCTAGGGCTAGCATGCGCTAAGACCTCCTTTACCATCTCATGAACCTCTTCATTATGGGATCATGCGTCATTATTCCCATTTTAGGAACATCTAACCGGACAAGCCAAGATGGCCCAAATTTCGGCGTTCACTTTTACAAGAATTCGTCAACGATTGCCATCTTAGGGTATAGTAACGGTGGTGTTAAATACAGCATATAGGGGACCGATTAGTGATGATGAGTCAAGATTTAAAGCCGATTACTGAGATTGCTACGCAAATCGGATTATCCCGATCCGATATTGTGCAATATGGTACGTTTAAAGCCAAAATTCCCTTGGACATCGTTTATCAACAACCCCGTCGTGCCAAATTAGTTTTGGTCACCTCGATTAATCCCACACCCGCTGGGGAAGGCAAAACAACCATGTCTGTGGGGTTATCCCAAGCGCTTCACCGGATCGGCGTCAACGCTACGGCTGTGCTGCGTGAACCGTCTATGGGACCCACTTTTGGTATGAAAGGCGGTGCAACGGGTGGGGGTGCATCTCGGGTGGAACCATCGACCGCCATCAATTTGCATTTTACCGGGGATTTTCATGCGATTACGGCTGCCCATAATCTGTTAGCGGCCCTCATTGACAATGAATTATTTCACGGGAGCCGTCTGCACCTTGATCCCAAACGCGTGTTATGGAAACGTGTACTAGATGTAAATGACCGTGCTTTACGCCATATAATTGTCGGACTTGGTGGACCGGGACAAGGTGTGGTGCGCGAAACCGGTTTTGATATTACCGCAGCATCCGAAGTAATGGCGGTTCTGACATTGGCCCGTGACTTACCAGACCTTAAGACACGGTTAAGTAAAATGGTTATTGCCAGTCAAGGCCATGACATGATTACGGTGGCCGACCTGGGGGCTGAGGATGCATTGACCGCTATTTTGGATGAGGCCATGATGCCTAATTTGGTTCAAACGCGTGAACAGACACCCGTCATTATGCATGGCGGTCCTTTTGCTAATATTGCGCACGGTTGTAATAGTATTGTGGCCACTGAAGCGGGTTTGCGATTGTCGGATGTGGTTATCACAGAGGCCGGGTTCGGAGCCGATTTGGGGGCAGAGAAATTTCTTGACATTAAAGCTCCAGAAGCGAACTTGGCGCCAGATTTGGCTGTCGTTGTCGTGACCTTGCGTGCTCTCCGCTACCACGGAGGTCAATCATTACGGGAGATTAATCGACCTAATTTGGACGCGTTGCATTCGGGTATGGCCAATTTGAATAAGCACCTTGAGAACCTGCGTCGCTTTGGGTTACCGATCGTGGTGGCTATTAATCAATTTCCTGCGGATACCGAAGAAGAAATCGAGTGGTTACTGAAAGAATTGGCCGATCATGGTGTTCCTGCGGCCTTGGCCGATGTTTTTGGCCAGGGAGGATTCGGAGGAGAACGGCTGGCTCATTTGGTTATGCAGCAGTTGGATGAAACGAGTAGTCACTACGCTCCCCTTTACGAGAAGACCGAATCATTAGAACAGAAAATAGAAAAAATTGTCACCTCAATTTATGGGGGAAGTGGCGTGGATTACGCCCCCGCCGCGTTGAAAACATTGGCTCGCCTTCATACTTGGGGAGAAGACGCTTTGCGGGTATGCATTGCTAAAACCCAATACTCGTTAAGTGACAACCCCAAACTTCTGGGGCGCCCTGAAGGATTTCGTGTGACGATTCGCGATATCGATATTGCTCGTGGGGCGGGGTATATTGTGCCCTTAGCAGGAGATATGATTCGTATGCCCGGATTACCTAAAGACCCCGCTGCGTACCGGGTGCATGTAGATGATGACGGCATGGTCACAGGAATTGAATGATGCCTTATGGTGCTAAAAAGTGTGATATTTGATGTTGACGGAACTTTAGCAGATACCGAAAAAGATGGGCATCTTTGGGCCTTTAATCATGTGTTCCAACAATGGAATTTGCCATTCCGGTGGTCGATTTCCCTGTATCGCGATTTGTTAAAAATACCTGGAGGACAAGAACGCTTAACCTATTATCAAACGCAGCATCCCGAACGGGTTTCGCTATCCGCTGCGCAAATTGCTGAAATTCACCAGATGAAGACATCGCTTTTTATTCAACGGGTCTGGGCTGGTGCTATTCCATTACGTGTTGGGGTTCGGTCTCTGGTTTCGGAGTGTTACGAACGGCATATTCCGGTGGCGATAGCGACGACGACGCAATATGCCAATGTCGAGGCATTACTGCTGACACATTTTGGCCCGCAATGGCGAAAGATTTTTCCGGTTGTCGTGGCTGGCGATCATGTGGCAAAGAAAAAGCCGCACCCATGCGTTTATCATCAATGTTTACAACAGTTAGGAGTCGCTCCAGATGAGGCCGTGGCCTTAGAAGACTCCGCCGTTGGCTTAACGGCTGCACAACAAGCGGGTATTCCAACCGTCGTGACGATGAATATTTGGACCTACCATCAACGTTTCACGGGGGCGTTAGGCGTCTTGACTGGTCTTGGAACCCACAAAGACCCGGCCTTCGGACGAGGTCCTCGCCATTGGGGACGTTATTGCGTTACTCCTAAACTCCTTGAGGAGTGGTTGACTCAATGACTGCGATACACGAGAAGGATTTGAGATGATTCCCTAGTTAAAACCCAGCGGACAAATACGCTGAATAACACGCCGACTTTGTCTTCAATAAGAAAAGGTCGGCATCTTATTTTGGTGATAATGAGAAGCATTATCATTTATAATACAAGGAGTAGGAAGGTGAGGGATGAACGTGGGGAGTCACCGTCGTGTTATTGTCGCGGTCAGTGCTGGGGTCTTTATTGGTACGTATGATGTGGCTGCTATCTCTGTCGCTTTGCCGAAAGTCGTTCAAATTTGGCATGTATCCCCTGCTGATATGGCATTGTTGGGTTCGTCAGCCTTTATCGGTATGATGCTTGGCAGTATGGTAGCGGGATTTGCCGCCGACTATGTGGGACGTCGATTAATTTTGCTGGTTGATTTTTTAGCATACGGTATCGCCTCCGTGCTCAGTGCCGTGAGTCCCAACTTGATGTGGCTTATTCTCAGTCGAATGATTGTGGGATTCGCTGTGGGTGCTGAATATGCTGTCGTTTTTCCCTATTTGGTCGAATATATTGGGCAAAGGGACCGGGGAAGAATCATGGCGTGGGCATTGTGGGCTGCAAACTTTGGGATGCTTTTTGCCTATGGTCTTGGTGCTTTAACGATCAATTATCCCGGTGGTTGGCGTATACCTTTAGCATTTGGCGCTCTTTTGGTTGTCCCCATATTGTGGTGGCGTCGATTCTTGCCAGAATCATTGGAATGGGCGTCGCACCGGGCTAGTTCGTGGCGTGATGTAATTCATATTCTCAGCGTGCCTCAATATCGCAATATTGTAAGTGTATCAGCCCTGACTTGGTTGAGCTATCAAGTCAGTGATCAAGGTCTTACCATCTTTCTGCCGTGGATGTTTGTAAGCATTTTTGGTACGAGCATCTCTTTAGCCGCATGGCATAGTGTCATAGTCAAGGCTGTAACCATTCCTGCCGCGCTCATCACGGTGTGGATGATTGACCGAGTAGGTAGGCGGCCTCTTCAACTATGGGGATTTTGGGGTCGGGCGGCTGCGTTACTTCTTCTGGGCACGTTGTTACTAGCGATTCACGGGAATATAGGACATCATCAGAATTTAGTCGGAGTGGCTTGGGTGTTGCTGGTTTTGGCATATGCGGCGGGGGCGGTGGGTCCTGACAAGACGACAGTCATTACGACAGCGGAGCGAATGCCTACAGAGATCCGTGCGTCTGCACAAGCGATTGCAGAGTCTAGCGGCAGACTTGGAGGAATCGTCGGTGTGTTGGGCTATAGTTTTCTATCAGCGTTATGGGGGCCAGGAGCCGGGTTGATTTTCTTTGGCGCTATGGCGGCTATCGGCACGATCTTGACGTGGAGCTTTTTGCCAGAAACCCAGCATATCGCCATCTATGCATATCAAGAGAATTCGAGGTGCCGGGAAGGGCAACGCGTACGTGTCAAAAAGAGCGCAAAGAGACCCTAAGAAGCTGTAGGGAATACAATTAGCCATCACTTTGGTTTCTTAGGCGCTGCCGGAGCGGGCAACCCCAAACGATGTTTTTGTGCAGAACTCACCCGTCCACTGACTTTGGCAATATATATCAGAGATGGAATCAGGACTAAGAGCCAAATCAGGGCGGAAAGGCTTAAAGGATAGGCGATGGGCCAAACCGATTCATAAAGCACCCACCAGAACAAAACAATAGCCAAAATGGGAAGCACGACATGTTGAAGAAAGTGGGACTGTTGATGTTCTTTGCGAAACAGTCTCATTAACGAAATGTTCATAAGGGTATGGGCAGAGACTAAACCAAATAATACGGCCGTCGTCATCACATTGAAGGCAGTACTTGGCCCAAGCCATGAGGCAATACCAATTCCCGTTATTACCGCGAATGCAGCGAGGGCGCTCACGCTGCGCGCAGGGGCTCGGCGGCCATTGACTTGCGCAAAGCCAGTGTGGATGAGTTCATCGCGTCCAATTGCGTAAAGAACTCGGGAGGAACTTGTTAATAGCGCAATACTATCTGCTAAGGCGCTGTTAAGAGCCAAAATGACTAAGGAAGCGGCACCAATTGGTCCCAAATACCGGAGAAAAACGGTCACTCCCGGTGCATTGGCGGTCGAAAAGGAATTCATGCGAAACATGCCCCAGCCTACGGTTAAAGCATATGCTGACAATGTTAATGCGGCACCCGTCAAGGTTAAGGAGACTAATGCTGCTTTACCAATTAAGCGTCCTCGTTGGGTTTGAACGGCCTTAGTTTCTTCACCCAGGGAACTATGACTACCAATGCCAATAAAACTTGTAATAGCAAAGACCATTCCTAATGATACGCCTCGAATCCCCACAGAACCAATTTCGAAGGGCCGTAGAGGAGTTGATGGTGCTGCCTTAATCATTATGATAATAGACGCAACGATCAAAAAACTAATCTCGATAAGACTGGTGGTGGCGAGGACTTTGATACTGGGGCGAATACCCATGACGGCTAAGAGCCAAGGGACGCCAATAAAAAACAAGATGGCAAATAGCCAAAATTCGTGCGGAAAATTAATATGCAAACGTGCAGCAAGACCAGGTAAGAAGACTCCACCAATATAGACAGGAATCCCCGCAACGCTGAGGGTTTGATAAAAAATTACCATAAAACCTGTAAGTAATGATGCCTTAGGACCTAATCCCGCTGACACATAACTATAATAGCCCCCAGCGGATGCCCGGTCCTTAGACAAATGAGGATTTTTCATAACTCGACGAAGCACGACTGTGGATAACTGTCCCTTCCAATGATGACACCCTTCTCAACGTTCTGACACGGGTTCGGAAAGGATGATTCTCGCGCCATGGCAATACGATGCCCGGCGAACGACCCCGGATCGCTCGCCTCACCGCCGAGGCGTGATAGGAGCGGAATGCTATGAAACGGTGGAAGCCAGCACCGTCGCGGCCAAGGCAATGACTGCGAAGAGATGATGGGTATGCACCTTTCGTCGTCCGCGCACGCGGACGGTGCGGAGATTCAGTTGTTCCTTCAGGTAGCTGAAGGCCCGTTCCACGCTCGTCCGCAAGTTATAGAGGGCATCCCATGTCGCCGTTCCGCGCACGATGCGCCCCACTTCGCGGGGATTGTCAGCAATCGCCATTTTCTGGACATAGCCATAGTTCGAGGGGGAACACCATGCCATGCCCATGGGACACTCGACATGTCCTGTCGCATGGGGACATCGAAACTTTTGGGTCTCCGTGGTCGCATCATAGCCCGCTAACGTCAGCGGGTAACCCATGGAACAGGTTGGACGCCCCAGGGTGTTGCGACCCTCGGGTGCCTCACCCCCGTGGCGATTGAGCGGGATAATGGGAATCAGTCCTTGCGCATGGAGATCCTGATACAGGGTCGCCTGATCGTACCCGGCATCGAAAATCGCCACCTGCTGCCCCATGTTCCGGTCGGTGGTGATCTGGACCAGCGGTCGGGCCATGTTCACGTCATGCACCATGGCTGTCGTGGTCAGCGCAGCCAACGGAAAGAGGCTCCCGGCCGCCACCGACAGATGCAACTTGTAGCCGAACCACCGATATTTCTGGCCCTTGGGCCCGGTCTTCATCCCCCAACTAGCCCGCTCGAGATCTTGCGCGTCGGCATGCCGACGCGTTTTCTCATAGGCGGGGATGTCGGACGCATCATACGCCGCCACGTCATCCGGTACGAGATGGCGTTCCCGTGCCGTCTCAACGAGTTGGGCATGGATGACTTGAAGGCTCGTACAGCGACTCAATTGGTTAAACAGACGCGAGAAGGTCGCCGCCGAGGGGACATCGGATTTCCCGCGATAGCCGACAATCCAGCGGAACACGGGATCGCGGCGCAGGCGAGCCCGTAAGGCTTCGGTGGTGGGAATTTGCTCCACCGCTTTCGCTATATAAGCGCGGATCATGGTCGGTCGATCATGCTGTTCCGGGCGGCCCGTGCGGGCCGGTGGTGGTAATGCCGCCAATGCGGGGCTGAGGGGTACCTGATCTAAAATTCGCTGCAACTGGTCATCCCATTCGGTATCTTTTATCCAATCCTGCAGGGAAAAGAACGATGCTTGGCGAATAGAGTACATGGTGAGTTCCTCCTCTTGGCTTGTTTGGTTGGGTAACTAAAACTTCGCCAGGGATGGTAGGAACTCCTTTTTGCGTCCGATTCAGGGGGAAATATTTTCTCTCAGGCTACAGACCCCTTGGGAGTCGCGGGTTTTGAGTTATGAAAAACCCTCAAATGATAGAGGGTGTTCACTTCAATAAACATAAGGCCAAAGGCCAGCAAATAGGACAATGGCAGTGCCACTAACGCAAACGCCGCGCCAGCTGTCATAAATGCTACAACATCACAACTCGGTGCCATGCCCGCTAAGCTTTGACTTACCAGGCCCCAAAATCCTACGACGTTTTCGTGTAAGTCATTGTCCCCAACGCTCCGGTTACTCCGGTTCAAAATGTGCAAGCCTCCCAGATAAGATTGCTTAATTAAATGCAAAAAATATGCACAAGCTAAGTATAGTCTTTTAAAATAAAATTGCCAAGAAAAGTGACGCATAACCATCGAATCATATCATGCCCTTAAAATTATTCCCCTTTTGGCTAGTCTTCACTTAATGGCCTAACTTTTTCTTTAAATGCCATACATCGGTTACCTATTACTTGTTAGATAATGATTGGTCATACTAAGAGACCATAGGAGGAGAATATGGCAAAAAGTCGGGCATCCGACAGGTCTAGATCCGTTCGCGGCGATCCACCGATGAGATGCCATACGTAGGAGTATGGATTTGGTTACTCAGATCCCTCAGCGGAGCGGGCACCTACTACTGCAATGTGGAGGGATACCGGCACAATGCCAAACTATTACACAGGCCGACTCGACGAAACTATCGGGCTATGTAATGGATGTTGCGGGTACAGCTGTCAATAAGACCCTATATAACGCTAATCAACCTAAACACTAATGAAAGGGATGACCATACCAAGAGGGAAAAGGCGAGGGATTGAACATGTTGACGAAGTCCGGCGTTAAAACCACGGAGTCCGCAATGCTAGTCCGAGACGCGCCAAATTCCTCAAAATAATAATATTGGTTTTGAGGAGACCAATAAACAGGAGGACGTCCACTATCTAGCCAAGCCTCTTGTTGACCGACTGGACAATACGATAGTAATGTAGCTTCTTGGTCAACAAGAGCATTTCCATGACGCGGAAACAAACCAGAAATCGGGTGAGGACCATAAGGGTTGTAGGGCGTCGAGCGAGAAATATGCGGTTGCGGAGACCCAGAAAAAAACGGGAATACGTAGATGACAACCGCGATTACAACACCAAACAAGGTAACTACGAGAGAGCGTGACATCGAAAATCACCTCCCAAGATAAAACATTACGAAAGAGAAGCCAAAACATTTACGAGGAGAAGAATGTTGAAACTGGGACGCGATGCCTAAAAAACTTCAAGGATAAAAGCACCTACGACAACTGAGACCGCAACACCAGAGTTCATACGATCCCCCTCAAAAAATCTTTTCGAGCTCTATTAAATCTTGAAAGTCCCAAAAGTCAATAGAAAAATTCTTATAACGAGTAGTTATGATTAAAGGGCATTAAATATAAACACTTAGATACTAAAACAAATACATTTGTTTTGATAGACAGCCTAATCATTTTAGGAAATGTGTCCGATAAGAGAGATTATGTAAACTAAAGCGGAGAAAAGACCAACCTACACTTATTGCCATTTGAATTGACCGCATATCCGCTTTCAATCAACCAAGACAACTCAATAATTCCTATATCTTTAGCCCTTTTTACATAGTACCGGACTTTATTCAACGCGCTCAGATATAATCTATGCAGGTGGATAAGGTTGAACAATTCAAGGAGGGCAGACATGTGTTCACGGGAAGACGATGGGCCATAGCTATCGTGCTGAGCGTCATGGGTCTCGGACTCATGATACTCTGGATAGTTTCTCGACCTATGGGTTCCGGGCCCGTCGGTGCGGAACTCCGGGCTGATCAGGCTGGATCTTTCACAGAGGGCTACGAAGGGTGGGTCGGACGGCCCGTAACATTTGAAGGATTTCAGATTCTCAATCGTACAGGCCGACCAGAAACAGTGGTATCCGTCATTCCCACCAACGTCCCTCCTCATGTCACTCTGAAAAGCGGGGTCACTCAAGTGCCCCCCGCCCAAGGTGTCGCTTTGGGATGGAAAACGACTCATTGGATGGCAGTACCCCGTTCGTTTAGCAGCCAATTCGGAGCGCACGGCTGGGCACCGACTCTCGGGGTCGAAGCGACACGACCGGGTGTATACGTCATTGATGGCTTGCTGGTTCGTTATCGTTGGAATCACCATACTTACACTGTGTATTTGCCCGATCAATTTGTATTATGCGCGGGGAGTCATCAACGCGGAGCATGTCCCACCCATATCGCTCCTCCTCCCGTTTCATGGAAAATTAGTTTATGGTCACGCTTGAGACAAATCTTATCCCCATCTTAATCTGAACCTTCCCTACGTTACGTTGTACCGAAAAAGCGGTGCGTTTCATCTTACGTTGTCACGAATTCTCGACCACTAGGCGCACCACTGAAGCGATTGTGGGAAGATGCGACATGGCATGGGTCCTACTCAACTACTTAACGTGGTTTTTTCGATTAGAGCTTCTGAGGCCCGAAGAACGGCAGCAGCGTCTTGACCGTATCTTGGCTTTTGTCAAATCGTTCGAGCGCTTCATTATCTGCTATAATTATCTGCTATATGAGTAGGCTTTGGAATTCCGCCATCCAGCCGTGCCGTTGTGGCACCACTCCTCTACTACCATGACTCGTTTATCGGCCGTCTACTGGTCTCGTCGCCCAGATATCGAGGCAATCGAAAATGACCCGTCCTCATGCCGACTCCGATGACCGCCAAGCTGACCAACACCAGACTTGCCGCCACATAAAACCCCAATGCGACATGGTGGGTCACCTGATCTAAGGCACTCACCCCGATGATTAGTGTCCATGATGTCAGCGAAGAAATCTGAGCCACCGTGCTGCTGATTCGCCCTTGGTACGCTAACGGCGTGGATTGAGTGCGCCATGTCACTAAGGCTGTTCCCGAAACATTTTGGCCCCAAAAAATGAGAGTCAGACTTGCCGCGACAGCGAATATGGAAAACTTTTGCGCGATTCCTATCAACCCTAGCGCAAACACCAAACGTCCGAATATGATGAGCCATAATAGACGGATTCGAGACGATAAAGTGGATACAGTTAATCCACCGAGCCCCATTCCCAAACCCGCCCCTAACACGGCGATAATGGGCACATGGTGAAATAAGCCTTGATGTCCCATATCGTAGATGATTAACGCCATGAGAATGTTAATGGCCCCATTCGCGAACACAGTCTGATAGACATACCATAAAAGCGAGGGAACTTCTTTAATCCACCGCAGACCTTCCTCAAATAATTCCCACGGCGTGCCTCCGGAATCATCCTGCAAAGGCAAAGGATCCGCGGGCAAAAATATCCAAGTAATAAGCCCCACAATTCCTGCCACGCCCGCGCTGATGCCTAGAAGCCAACGGATAGGACCATGTCCCACGATCAAAAATACCCAAATCATGCCGACAGGAAAGCCAAGGGATGCGAGGGATTGCAAAATCCCTTCGCTTCGGGCCAGGTGTTCCGGAGGCACGAGAAACTTCACATAGGCGTTGTGCCCCAACTGCTCCCAATACATCGCGGTTTGGATAAAAAAATCCGTCAAAACCACAAGGGTATACCCCCACACTGTGTGCAAGTTGGCCCATAGAGGAATCCACGCCAGCATCGCCACGAAAAAATTCGCCATCACCATGGCTCGCTTTCGGGACATGCGATCTACTAACATCCCGAGTCCGAAACCGGCAATAACCGGGGGAATGTGACTGAGCGCCCCCACGAAGCCATTGAGCAGGATATTGGACGAATATTGCTGGACAATATATAAGATAACCAGGGTATAGATACTAACTCCTAAAGTCGAAAGCATATCGCCAGCAACTAGCGCCCAAAACGAACGCGGAATCCGGCGGATATTGCGCTGAGCGTGTGACAATGACGCATCCTCGCTTTCCGTTTTACCTGACGACATGTCGAAGTCGAGAGGAAGCCGAACAGGCGATCTTTGCCTCTATCGAGATTTTCTATAATCGGCAGCGGATCCATGGTGCTCTGGATTATCAGACTCCGGCCGAGGCCGATGCGGCGTATCATGCGCGACACGGCTAATGTCTCCATTTTGGGTGTCCATTTTATTGACATAGGTCCAGTTGGCTTACATCCGTGAAATGAAGACACCACGGCCTTACTTAGTGCACACCCCACTAAGAATCGTTGCCGATCGGGCCGCATCTGATACGAAACATATCGGGTTCTATGAACTCTCCCGCCACCTAACCCTATCGGGTTGAGGTGGGGGTTTCCCGGATCACTCCGCGAAGTTCCTGGTTCTGCGACCTGTGCATGTCCGTCTTTGACGGAGCACGTCTTATGTGAGTCTCCCCAGGCGTGACTTCGGACCGTTCCGGCCCTAGTGTCCGAAAAATCCGCGTCGTTTTACGCGATGTCGTAAGCGGTTCTCCGGACAGGAGTTTCTGAATAGATTACTTCCGATCGTTGGTGAAGATGCGCATCGCTTTTTTTAGGATCGCATTCTCCTCTTCGAGATCCCGAATGCGTCGCTGCAAATCGTGCAGGGCTTGGTCTTCCGCTTTCAGATGCCCACGACCCACAAAGGGTTCGACCGGGTCGGCTTTGTAGGCAGCGACCCAGGCATACAAGGTTTTGCTGGGAATGCCCAGTTCGCGCGCCACTTGCGCGCCACTTTTTTGTTGGGTCAACACGAGTTGAACCGCTTGTTCTTTAAACGCTCGATCATATTGATTGGCCATCGGATTCACCTCAATTGAGAATTATTGTATCATCTTGTCTCAATTCGAGGTGTCCACAATTTAGACTAACATCCAGTCAACTATTCCACCGCTCAGCGGACTCATTGCCGATCCCTGTGGATACTTTTCGGCTTCATGCTGGCTCGACCCCACATTCCCCGTAGAAAACTATCCTATCTCGTGGCCAGTCTAATTGAAAATCGAACCATCGTCCACTCCACTCAACGAATACCTTCGCTCAAACCGTTATCGACTCATCGGCTCGTTAAAGAGGTGATTGCCTACTAACTTCGGATGTTCTAATACCAGAATAATTACGATGAACAGTAGGCCAATGCCCGCAGACAGAAGGATTCCATACTGAAGCGATAGAGTTTGAACTTGAGTCACCAGCGGAATCAGGATCATGGATAAAATCGCCAGGACCGTTTTACTTGCAGCCGCTGTTCTGCCCCTCATTACCGGCGGCGTACGTGTTTGAAGACTGGTCATAAACGCTGACAGGGATATCGTGTTGCCCATCCCCATGCTCAGCATGCTAAGTAAGAAAATCCCCATTTGCAGTCGGCCGTCACCTAACGCCAAGCCGACGAAAGCCATAACCTGGACAATGAGTCCTCCTAATACCGTCCTTCTCGTAGCCCATCGGGTTATGAAGGACGCTATCAGACTGGAGGAAAAAAACGCCCCCACAGCAAAACTCCCATCTAAAATGGATAACCAATACGGGTTTCCATGAAAATCAACAGCCACTATCGGAACCAATGCGACATTGACAAATAAAACTAAAAGAAAATTCACATTGACGAGGATCAGCTGCCACATCAATCCGCGGTCAATTTGGAGGTGTTCGACAAACTCACCCCATCCCTGAAAAAATTTCAGGCGTTGTTTTTCTCCGCTATCTGGGGCGGCTTCGATTACTGGTATCCGAGTCATACCGATTAATCCAGCCGACATGATATAGGCTAATCCGTTCAAGAAGAACGTGGGTGTGGAACCAAAGTGTCCAAGGAAGATCCCCGCACAAACGACTCCAATGATTTGTCCGACTTGAATCATCACGACAGAAAAAGAGTTATACCGTATCAACGTCTCACCTGGGGCAATGGCTGGCCCAATAGCAAAAGCGGCAGAACTAAAAAACGGCTTCGTGATGCTCATCACCACAACGGCCGCAACGATCCACTGAAAAACCGTTTGCTGAGTTAAACTCATACTCGCCACGCAAATGATCGCGCCCGTTAAGACATCCGCTGTGGCCATAATGCGTTTCTGGCGTCCCCCATCGACAAGGGGTCCCGCGAAGAGTTGCAGGCTCGTCACAATGAGGTTCTCCAACACGAGTACCAACCCAAAATCTACCGCAGAATGGGTAGCATCATACAATAACCGGGCTATCACCAAATTTTGAATGCCGATTCCGATATTTCGCACCAGTATGGCGCCATACATGTAATCCACCGGCTTGATGGTCAATTTCGAGATAGGCATCACGGTTCCTTTCTTCCCACGCGCCGCCAAATGACCACCCGTTCGCCAGGACAATACCACACTTTATCACGTAATTGGGACTAGCTCCAAGTTTAATTCACCCAAAATGGTGGCTACCAGGGGTGGTGACGACAGCAGCGATAGATACACGGAATTCGAATGAGAAAACGCAATAACATAAACTTTGGTAAGCGGTATCAAAGTTTTCTTTAATGACGGCAGCGAACTCAAATGGCTGGATACTTGGGCGTCTGTAAATTCCCCAAGGTAGTTGGTCTTAACGACGGACAATTTCCACGAAAAACAGAGCATTTCCGTTCCATATTTCCCCATCACATCGTCGATTTTATCAATGAATTGACCTCAATAGATAATTGAGCGGAAATCAAACGTCAAATTTTCTCTGTTTTAAATACAGCACGGCAGTTTTCCATGGGGCATTTCCCGCCGCAGTTATGCACGCCCTCCTTATCTAAGTTATGTCATACGTAGAAAACCGTATTCTAACCCCGTGAACTTATTCTTTCACAAGGTACCACAATCCTTTCGATTAAACCGTAATCCGATGAAACCTGCTTTCTCTAATGGCCATGTATTTCGCCGTTGCGATTCTAAATGCCATGCAGCATCTTGAGTCGTAAATTCGTTGGGACCAACATACAGCCCGCTCTCGATGCGAACAGGGAAACAATGTAACAATTCATAAAGTTTTTGTACAGTCCAAAAATGGGCATGGCGATAAACGGTTAGCGGATCCGTTTTAGCTCGTTCTTGGTAATATTGTGCCCACGGTCCTAATTCGTGAATGAGACCTACCACCAATCGGCCTGAGTGCTTTAATACCCGGAGCGCTTCTTTTAAGACCTGGGGTGCATCTTTTACGAATTCTAACGTCACTTGAATCAAAGCGCCATCAAAAAATCCGTTGGGATAAGGAATGTGACGGATATCTGCGGATTCATATTTAACGGATCCTGAAGTGACCGGTTTGGTTCGAGCTCGCTCCAGCATGGATTCAGATTCATCGAGCCCAATTACATGACAACCAAATGACGCCAAGACTACACTATATTCTCCGGTGCCACAGCCGAGGTCAATCCAAGACTCTTTGGGTTGAGGTGAGCTTAAATCAATAATAATCTTCTGTTCTACCTGGTTGATAAATTGCCCTAGCGGTGTATGACAAAAAGCTTCATAACGCGGTGCGACGTCATCAAAGAGACTCATAAATATTGTCACCTCAACACCATACGGATTTTACCGGAGCTGGGTCATCAATTCCGAGATTTTATAGCTTGAACGAGAAGATATGCCGCTCGAGAAATTTCAGCGGCAGTCGTTTGTCTCCCCAAACTAATGCGCACTAAACCGCGGGCCAAATCGGCTGGAAATCCCATTGCTCGTAAAGTTGGAGCCCCCTCATCGGTTAACGAGTGACAGGCCGAACCTGTCCCAGCTCGTAATTCAGGACATGCCGCTAATACCTCTGCTCCAGTCCATCCTTCGATGGCGAATGCGAGAGTATTGGGCAACCGCATCGTAGGATGTCCAAAAACATGGCAATGTGAGATTGACGACATTAAGTCATTTTGCAGTTGATCACGGAGCATGGTCTGTTGTGACGGGCCGCCGTGATTAAGCCATTCATTAGCTAATTGCGCGGCGACTCCAAGACCGATGATTCCTGGTACGTTCTCGGTTCCGCTTCGTTTACCGTGTTCTTGACCTCCACCCCATACCCATGGAGAAATATCTAGTCCAGGGCGTATAAATAAAGCTCCTATTCCCTTAGGCGCATAGACTTTATGGCCTGCGACAGTGAGCATATCGACATCCAAAGACGACACGTTCACGGGAATTTTGCCAATGGCTTGAGAAGCATCAGTATGGACCAGAGCGCCTACCCTGTGTGCACGTTGGGCCACTTCTGCGATGGGTTGAATTGTACCAATTTCGTTGTTAGCCAACATCACACTGACTAAGGCTGTTCGTTCATCCAATAACGCATCTAATTCTTCCAAGCGAATCATTCCGTCTCCATTGACAGGAATGAGGCATATTTCCGCACCGTCTTTTTGAAGAGCTAATGCCGTTTCCATTACCGACGGATGCTCGATGGCTGAAATCAATATCCGACGGCGCTGTCCTCCCCAATACCAGAGGCTACGCGTGAGAGCCCAATTATTGCTTTCTGTTCCGCCACTCGTCCAAATAATTGACTCACTGACCGTTCCGAGTAGTGTTGCCACATCGGACCGTGCTTTAGAGAGGGCTACTCTAATTTCTTGAGCCTCCGGATAAGAAGAGGACGGATTATAAAATTTGTCGGTGAAATAAGGGAGCATGGCCGTAAGTACCTCAGAGGCAACCGGAGTTGTGGCGTTGTAATCTAAATAAATCATGAAATATGTTCCTCTCTTTTAAATGGTATCTTCCGATCGGCGAAAATAAGGAATTCCCTGGGCTCTCCACGAGCTTACTCCGTCTGCAAGGCGAATAGCCCGGTAGCCCTTTTGCTGTAGAAGCTCAACGGCATGCGGAGCCAAAATGCAATAAGGTCCACGACAATACGCTACAATCGTACGATCTTGGGGTAACTCAGCGAGACGATCGATGAGGTGATTTAAGGGAATAGATAAGGCTCCCGGCCAGTGCCCTGCCTCATACTCATCAGATGGGCGTACGTCAAGCAGTACAAACGCATCCTTGTCTGCCCGTTCTTGGAATGTAGACAAATCCAGACTTTCCAGAGCTTGATGTTCGGAGAAAAAAGCTTCGGTAATGGCACGCAGCTCAGCATAATAGTGTTCGGCTACGGTTTGTAAGGTATGAAATAACGAACAAGTCAAATCATCACGAAGTCTATACACCACATAAGTGCCTCGCCGTTCCGCTCGTACAAGCAGCGATTCCTTAAGTTGTTGCAGGTGCTGTGAAGTACTACCCATGGACATAGAACTTTTGTTTGCTAGTTGTTCCACGCTCATCGGTCCTTGGCATAAAAGGTCCAGTAATTCAATCCGACGCGGATGGGCTAAAGCTTTACCGACCCGAGCTATTTGTTCATAAACCGCATTTTTAAACGCACGATCGGCATCACCCATTTGGCACATCCTCTACTATTCTATTAATTAATTGAATAATATCAGAAAAACATAATGAATGGCCTTCGTGATGTCACTAAATTGAAAAGTTCAATAAATCGTAAGAATGTCATTGATACAGAATTGCTGCTCTACCACAATCGAAATGTGCCAAAGAGTAGGGCTGAAATTAGTTCCAAGCGAAAAGCTTGCCAATAATGTAGGCGTGGCCATCCAAACAATTCGGGCAGGGTCATATTCCAAACCCACATTAACAACGCTGGTATACCAAAAGTTAATACCGCAAGCATAATTAAACCTGCGATACCAATAGAGAAAGGGCTGAATATTGATGGTCCGACAAAAGTCATTTATCCACTTTCTTTCTCAAAGATTTAATAAGGGGGTTCGCGAACTGGCCTGTCTTCACTCGATCCGACATGGGCATTCCAGTAGAGTCCGATATTGTGTGTAAAAGGGGCTTAAAAATTTCAAAGCCATTGCGTTTCCTTGGTAGATTTGAAAGCGACACAACTGACAAATCTTAGGAGGATCACGCAATGGCTCATTATCAGATTACACTGGATGATCAAACAATCCAAGCCCTGGTCGGACAAAAGGATCAGGCCTTCGCGCTCTTGTTGCAACAGGTCTTAAATCAGGTGTTAGAAGCCGAAGTGACGGAACATCTTCAAGCCGACCGGTACGAGCGGACCGAAGACCGGCGCGGATATCGCAACGGCTCACGGAGCCGGCAGCTCACGACGCGCGTCGGCACGTTGACGCTGGAGGTCCCGCGGACGCGGGACGGGGAGTTCAGTCCGACACTCTTTGAGCGGTACCAGCGGCATGAAAAAGCCCTCGTCCTCACGTTGATGGAAATGGTGGTGAATGGGGTGTCAACCCGCAAAATTCGGCGCGTGACCGAAGAACTCTGTGGCACCGAATTTTCGAAGTCCACGGTGTCGGACCTCGCGAAAGGCTTAGAGGCGGCCGTCCAGCAATGGCGAACCCGATCCCTCGCGGAGACGCCGTACCCGTTCCTGATTGTCGATGCCTTGGTCTTGAAAATCCGCGAGAACGGGGCCGTCCGGTCCCGGAGCGGGTGTGTGGTGACCGGCATTAATGCGGCGGGGTACCGAGAAATTCTCGGGTTTTGGATCGGGGATAGCGAATCGAAGCAGACGTGGACGGCCGTGTTTACCGACCTCAAGGATCGAGGCTTAACGGGCGTCGACCTGGTGGTGTCGGATGACCACCGCGGGCTGCGGCAGGCTATCGAACAGCAATTCCAAGGGGCGAGTTGGCAGCGCTGCCAAACGCACCTCACGCGGAATATCCTCGATGCCGCGCCCAAAGCGGTGCAGGAGGAGCTGCACGGCCGCCTCCGCGCGCTCTTCGAAGCCCCCGACCGGGCCACCGTCGACACCTTGTGGGCCAAACTGCTCGAGGACTTTGCCGAGCGGGCTCCCCGCGCCGTGGCGATTCTGGAGAACGGGCTCGAGGACGCGCTAGCGGTGTCGGTTTAACCCCCAATTTCTAGACACTAGTCCTGTTCGCATGATATTTCACGGGATATCGATGCTATGGTGAAAAATACCAATCCAGTCAGGGGACATTCCTCCGCTTCGCTCGCCGCGTCGAGGATACCGCCCGGCGGGCCGGACGTCCAGAGTCCGCGAGGCCGCTGCTCCGCAGCGCTCTGGACCCCCTCGGCCCCCGGGCAAAAACCGCGGTCAAGAGCGAAGCGACGAGCCCGTCTCGGGCTGGCTTCTTAACACCGCACCGGGTGAATCGTGGGCGCGTGCCGGTTTGGCACTGCGCATAGTACACGGCAGGAGCCCAATCGTGCAAACTCCCATGCATGCGGCGTTCATTGTAAAAACGGATCCACTCGGCAGTCACCGTATACGCCTCTGCCAAAGTCTGAAAGACCTGATTCCGCCAACATTCTCCTTCGAGCAGACTGTGCCAGGATTCGATGTGGGCATTCTTGTTAGGAGTCGCCACCGGAATGCGTTCGTGAGTTATCCCTAAGACCTGACACCCGTGGCCCATCGCTGAGCCACAAATTGGGGCCCGTTGTCGGTGCGAATCACCGGAACGTGGTTACCCCAGTCGGCTTGGCGAGCTCGCACGGCGCCTTCCAAGGCGCCTAAGGCTTGAACAGCGGTACAGTGAGATCCGAGATGATACGCCAGAATGCATCGATCAAAGACATCGATGACACTGCAGAGATAAAAAAACCGATCTTCTCCCGCAATGTATCCGTATTTCAGATCCATTTCCCAGAGTTGATTGGGGCCCGTCACCACCCGATTGGCGGCCAGAACACGGGGCGGTCGGTTGCCGGAGGGCCGCAAGGGTTGTCCTTGTAAGAGATCGGCCGATCGCAAGAGACGATAGACCGTCTTTTTGTTGATGATCAATCCGTGTTCTCGTCGGAGCCATGTCGTCAACTTCCGATATCCATAAGCCTGACCGTCTCCCGCCATGATAAACTCGCTGAGCCATTCCAGGACCTGCCCTTCCGCCACTTTGGTGTCGTTTGCCGTCCACACATAGCCTCGCCGGGGTCGACCTCCCCCGCGTTTCGGCGTCCAGGACGCCGGACGCTGTCTTCGAGCGCGCTATGCGTAATACGTGGCCCGGGCCACTCCCGCCAACTGACAAACGCGGGTAGGCGGGTATCCCTGCTGGATCCACCGATGGGCTACTTCACATCGGTCAGAGAGGCCCGGGGGGCTTTTTTTAGGAGATCATGCAATATCGCAATCTCTAAATCTTTCTCCCCTAATAATTGTTTCAACTGATGATTTTCCGTGGTGGCTTGCTGTAAAGCTTTCTTTAAGGCACGCGCTTCTTCGGGTGTCCCGTGTTTTGTGGCCGTGTGCACCCATTTTTGTACGAGACGAACCGATAATCCATGCCGGCGGGCGACAGCCGCCGCATTCCGGATATCCAGCGCTTCTTGGATGCACTGGGCTTTCAATTCTGGGGTGATGGTTTTCGACTCTCCCATGGGGTTCACATCCTTTCATGATGAAAATGATGTCAGAATTTTCCGCAGCGATAACTGTATGGGATCGTATCGCTTTGCGTAGGAGATGTCTAGAAGCATTTGGGGGCTTAATAGGTGTTGCAACTCCCCGAGTCGCTGCGCCAGCGATTACGCACCACGAATGGCGTCGAGCGGCTCAATGCTGAGATCCGGCGCCGAGAACGGGTGATTCGGATTTTTCCGAACCGGGAGTCGGCGATCCGCCTGGTGGGCGCGCTGTTGCTCGAGCAGCATGAGGTGTGGACCACGGGTAAGCGGTATCTGAATCTCGAGCCTTACTGGCAAGCGAAACGGTCTCAAGCGGCGACGGATGAGCCGCCTCATGCGGGACCCGCGGTCGTCGCCTAACGCCTCGCAAACCAAGGGAACGCTTTTACACACAAATTAGGACTTGACCGGCATTCCTACAGAGATCGCTAGACTGAAACCTTATGGTGATGTGATTCTTGTTTTCCCTTTGTAGTGACTTCATGTACAGCTGAAGAAATGAAAGAATCATTATAAGGTGCTGGTATGATACGATTTTTATCTATTGTCTATCTATGTCATGGATAATGATAACATGAAAATTCTTTTAACCCCATGATATGTAAATCGTCATAAATCGACCAATTGATTACTGCTGGTTTGCTTCCCGTTTTATGCACAATGATTTTGTTGCTATTCCCCGATTAAGTCACCAATCATTTAGGCAGTCACACATGCACAATCTCTGCTTAGGACGATTTTCACTCGCCAGACTACTGCGAGTGAAAAAAGTAGATGCGTTATTCTCTGTTTTTCCCGATCATTTACGTCTTTTCGACATTTTGAACCCCAGTTTGAGAGTGCAATCTATTTATTTTAGATATTTAAGAAATAGATGAAATCATCCCTGACATCCACGGCAAAGTTTATTGACAAGCCCATCATTGCGCGTCTTTTGTAGACTACTTCCCGGTTGATGTTTTTGCCGATGCAAACTGACGGAAGGACATTCGGTTGGCTAAAAAGAGTCCAACCATGACCAAAATACTGGCAATCATGTCGTAGAAAGTGAAAGGTTCGTGGAGGACGAGAAACCCCAGAACATAGCCGATCACAGGCGTGAGCAGAAGCCACATACTGGCTTTAGCTGCACCTTGCCGTAAAAGGCGAAACCACAACAACATTGCACCAATAGAAACGGCCCCTACTAACCACAACAGCGATCCCCACCAGTCCCAATTCCATATGATGGGCTTCGAAAAACTCATCAAAAAGGCAAACGGCCAAAGAAATATGGCTCCCCAAATCAATTGCCAGATATTGATGGTGATAGCCGGGCTTGAAATTCCCACATGGTGAAAATAAATACTTCCTAGCGCCATCGCCATTTGACCCCCAACCACTAACATTAGACCCCATAATGGAGTGTGCAGGTGGATTATGGCTTGCCATGATCCTATACCAAGCCCTAGGACAGCAACTATGAATCCCCACCATTGTGTAGGCCTAATTGACGTTTTAAGCCATGTGTACTCCAGAATTAACACAAAAAACGGATTAACTGCGACAAACAAATTAAATAGTCCTGCAGACACAACCTCAAGGGCCATGAACGATGCGCCTAAATACAGTGTAGTATTCAGAAAGCCAATCACAGCTAATGCACCCATCTGTTGGTGCCTGGGCCAAATTTCTTGGTGTAACAGTCCATTGACGCCGAGAAGGATAATTCCTGCTAGACTAAAGCGTATCGCAGCCAACATGAGCGGTGGTCCGGATTTGAGACCAAACTTCGTTGCAACGGAAGCTGAGGACCATAAAAACGTATAAATCAGAGCAAGAACTGTTTCCACTGAGGTTACGCTCCTTTTCTTACCATTGATTTCTTGATCCTAATAATTCTCCGCTTTATTTATATAACCTCTTAAATGATGTTACATGGTTAGAATGTAAACGGTCAATCCGGCCACATTTCGCCTTATAATAAAAGAGATAATGAAAGCGTTGCAATTGAATAAAAATCCATGATGGAAATAAGGATGCTTCATGAAACCACCGGCATTTACTAATCTCGGAGATCGTTTGGTTCTGAACTTTCTCAACACGTTGCAACATCACCGGGGACAGGAAATAGATCTGATTGATTCACCGTCCCGTCTCGTCCAATGGATTCTCTATATGGAACAGAACCAGTGGTTATCGTCTTATCAACGCGAGCGGCTGATAACTCAAGCCACATGGGACCTGACCCAAGTGCGGGAGTTTCGGCAGTATGGCCGAGCATTTCTTGGCGGAAAGGCGTCGAGTCTATTATTTTTTAATTATCTAAGTGATGTATCGAAACAATGTCCGTTAACCTTTTCGCTTATAGAATATGGTACAAATTTTGCCCGCGTGCCTATTCCTGATAACGGCGGTACTGCGGGCTTATTATCGCTATTATCTTATGACTTTATGGGATTGATAACGAATGATATGCTTTCTCGTACAAAACAATGTGAAAATCCGCGGTGTATCGCATACTTTGTCAATCGAAGTGGCAAACGCAAATGGTGCTCGATGGAGACGTGTGGAAACCGACAAAAGAGTTCGCGGCATTATAGACGGCATCGTGACTCACATTGATTTCATTATCCGTGGGTAACATAAGGAGCGCTTGAGTGTTGATTTCATCGCGATTTTGGGCTAATGGTATCTTGTTGTTTGTGACGTTAATTTGGGGTGCTACCTTTACTCTAACGAAATCGGCGTTAACCAAGATCCCTGTCTTCCCCTATCTGACAATGCGATTCTTGTTAGCGACTTTGGTCATGAGTGTGTTGGTTTTTTGGGATCGGGACCGTATGAAAAGTCTGCATAATTTTAAATTGTGGATGACGGGAACGTCTTTGGGGGTTCTGCTGTTTTTGGGATATGCATTACAAACCTTGGGATTACAAACAATTGATCCGGCGGTTTCGGCGTTCTTGACAGGACTAAGTGTCATTTTGGTACCTATTATGGCGATTTTTGTTTTACGCCAACAATCACAATGGCGAACATGGATTGCTGCTGTGATCGCGGCCGTAGGTTTAGGCTTTTTAAATGGGATCCATCAGCTAGGCCACTTTTCCATAGGAACGGTTGAAACTTTAGCTTGCGCGGTCTTCTTAGCCATGCAGATTGTCGCAGTCGATAAATGGGCCATTGGCTACGATTCGATAAGTCTTACCACCATTGAGCTTTTGATTGTGACCTTATTAAGCTTCGTCATGTCCGTCCATGATGGTCTTTCTGGCTTTCGTCAAGGCGCATCAGGGATCGTACTCATCGCAGTTATCGTCAATGGACTCTTAGGCACTGCATTTGCTTATTGGGCCCAACTACGTTTTCAACGTTTAACCTCGGCTTCCTATGTGGCGGTGATTTTTACCATGGAGCCGGTCTTTGCCGCGGTAATTGCCTTCATCGCTTATCACGAGACGATGGGCCTATCGGCACTTCTGGGCGGTGCCCTTATTGTCGCCAGTATGTTATTGGCTGATGCCGTGCCTAATACCTAAAAAATAACCCGCTGATTTGTATTTAGACCATTGCGTGTGTATGTAACATTGTTTGACATGTTCTAACGCACGTGGTTATTGCCCAATTCGTTGTGTATCAATGGATTGGGCCTTTTAACGTGTTTATCTATCACACTGAGTATCACGGAGTATCCTCTGATATGCTGGAGTTCCTGCGGCCCGTCTGCGGCCCGGCCTCGGTTTCTGTCTCCCCTGCTGGCTTGATGATCAGAGCGTCCATCTGTTCCGCGGCTTCCGCTTGCATATGGGGTAAGAGGTGCCCATACACTTGCAGAGTGATCCGAATATCGGCATGACCGAGTCGCTCACTCACGACCTTCACGGGCACGCCATTTGCCAACCAGTAACTCGCCATTGCATGACGCAAATCGTGAATCCGTACCCGGCGCGTGATGCCGGCGTGCGTCAGCAGCCGTTGGAAGGACCGATAAACATTGCGTGGGCTGAGGATCTGGCCGGTGCGGGTGGTGAAGACCCATCCCGCGTCATTCTGCCACCCCGTGAACGCTTGGCTTTCGAGTCGTTGCTGTCCTTCATGTTCCCGTAAAATCTGATAAAGAAAAGATGACATGGCGACGGTTCGTCGGCCCGCGGCGGTTTTGGGTTGGTGAATCGCACGGCCGATCCCCGATTTTTCCACAATCGTCCGGGCAATGGTGAGGGTGCGCCGATCCCAGTCAATATCGCGCCACTGTAACCCCAAGGCTTCCCCGCGTCGTAAGCCCGTGAGGGCCATCACATACCACAAGGCTTTGAGTGGGTGGTGATCGGCAACGGCCAAAAAGGCTTGAACATCGTCCAGCGGGGGCGGAGAAATAGGCTGTGGCCGGTCTTGGGGGGGCCGCGCTTTATCGGCGGGGTTTTGCGGAATCAGCCCCCACGCCACGGCATCCTTTAAGGCCCGGTGTAAGACGGCGTGCACATACCGGACCGTACGCGGGGCGAGCCGTTGAGCTAATTCGGTGTACAAGGTTTGTAAGTCCCATGCGGTGACATTTTTCAGAGGTTTTTGCCCTAACGCCGGCGACACATGACGGCACATGAGCCGATAGTCCGCCCGGGTTGTCTCCGCCACGGTAATCAGGCGTTCCACCCATTGGGTACAAAATTGGGCTAAGGTCTCGTCACTGGGCGGTTTGCGGTTGGGATCGGCCCGGTAAAGCGCGGCCTCATGTTCCGCCCATTGTTTCGCCTCACGCTTCGTATCAAAGGTTTGCGTCATTTCGCGCCGTTTGCCGGTCTCGTCATAGCGTACCACCCGGCCTTTCCAGCGGCCGGACGGCAGTTTCCGGGGTTCCACGGCATAGGAATCTTTGGGACGTTTGGGCACACGCGCCGCCCTTTCTAGTCGCTTTCGCGCTGCTCACGCTGCATGCGTTCTTCGACGGCCTTCCGAATGAAGGCCATGCGACTTTCCCCGCGTTGTTTCGCGTGAGCGTCTACACGGGCGACCCACGCCTTGCGGGCACGAATACCAATCATGATATTATCGGCTTTGTGGCGATCCATTGGGTGCGCCTCCTTTCATAGGATAATAAATGGAACATCCACTGTCCAGTGAATGGTATAATAACCCCAACAGGACGGAGATCATGCCTGAAAAACCGTTTCTAACCACACGCCACGGAGTTCTCTATCAAGATGATGCAATTGATGTCATGTCGGCAATCCAATCCAACGTTATTGATACGATCTTTGCGGATCCTCCTTTCAATTTAGGGAAGGACTATAAAAACGGATTCAATGATAACCTTGAAGAACAGTGGACATAATTCTACCGCTACCGGGGGACAAATTTACACCACAGTTAAGACTTGATCGAATGTCTCGAATGTTTTATGGTTTGTTTAGCAGGAGATTCTCCTTTGTTCTGGAAGTTTTAAGTATATAAGAACTCATTCAGGAGGGATTCTTACGTTGTCGTGGATTACTAAAAGTTTCAGCGTGGTGTCTATTGCAGCAATTAGCAGTTTACTGGGACCATCAACATTTGCCGCTTCCGCACCTCCGATTGTCTTGGTAGCTCCAAAAACCCCAACGACACCCGCAAATATTCCCATTCAACAACAAGTTATGCAAGAAATTCATGCCAATACCCAACAATGGCAGAGCTTACCCCGTGGCTTGCAACAAGCCTTACTCCGTTTTCAACAAAAAAACCACAACATAACCACCTTCCACATGGTCACTAAATTTTTTAATGCCAAAAACCAGGCAGTCGGGAAGCCCATTTCAGGATTCATAAGCGACCCCAAGGCATATAGTGGGTTGCTTTGGGTGGCAATTACGATGTACGGTGATGCACTTGATGGAGACTTTGCCTGGACGGGTACGTCTAATGACACGCTCGATGCTAAACTGGTCGTCCAGGGTCAGGTGTTTCGTCCGAATGGCACCATAGCCTTTGATGAACAAAAAGAAGAAACTCTCTTTCCGTGGAGCAACAATCCCCTCACTGTTGAAACGTCAAATCTCAATGTGGGCTGTGGTGGATATGTCGTGCAGGACGGATATGCCGAAATCAAATCGGATTTGGCAGGAAACTCTTGGCAAGTCGATGATTCGCAGTCGTATTTTGTTCCCTGTGAATCATAAAATGGAATATACGATACATTTATCGACGACCCGGTGGCTGTGTTCCATTGCATCGACTGATTGGATCATTATCCATCAACAAGGACCGCTGCCTCTACAGGTGTATGTTGAAACCCGCACCGTCGATGAGTTGCATCGTGTCGTGTCTTTGAGAGGACGGTGGACCTCGCAGCGTCATGTGCAGTTTTTAGAAAAAATGCGGATGCGCTGTGATAATCCCGCGACGACCCAAGTAGCCTTGGTCGCCTTCTGGCCAGGGGATTCTGTCGAAACGGTCTATTGGCACATGAACACAGGCAGGCAAACCTATATATGGCCTTTGCATTTCCGGGTATATCCCAAAGGGTCATGGTCCACTTCTCGGCGATATTTTGCGTAGCCGGGCATCCTCCAGCACTTTCCGTTAGGCGGTGCGCTGGGGGCAAATCTGTAGCGGTGGCTAAATCCACGTACTCGACTGCCGTATCGCCCGTCCGCTGCACCTACTCGCGCAACGGGAGCAACTGCGTTTTCGGGTTTTGGTCTTTGTCATTACCGCGCAAATGCCACCGGCCAAATCCTGTTCCGGATATCATGGCGATGTCATGCGTCTCATCCTATCTCCTAGGGAGAAATGGCGTATTGGACATTGAATAAGAATCAATTGAAACTCTTATTAGCGGTTTGTCAGGGATTGCATGACGAACAGTCCTTAGCACAGCAGTTAAATTGGAAACCGCAAATGGTTAGTCTGATTACACGCGGGTTAATCGATCCGGTGTTAGGTTGTTCCTCGGGGTTGCTGACGGCAAAAGTTACGTTTTTCGGGTCTTCTACCGAAGCCCATGTGAGCGAGATTCGCCTGACACCGCTAGGGCAACAAGTGTGTGAGAAAAAGTCTCCCGTCGTTCACTGCCCCTAATATTTATATAGCGGCACCGAGAGACTAGGCCCGGTGTTTTTTAGGCGACTCAAACACAAATTGTATCTTACCATCAACCAATCGGAGCTTGGCGCTAAAGGGCTTGCCCGTTTTGGACGTGAACCCTTTGAGTTCACTCGTCGTCTTGCCGACCAGCAAGGTTTTAACCTGACTTTCGGTTAGCGTTTTGCCCGCTACGGTCTTCCAGATCGTGAATGTACATCCCTCCCGCCACCGACTGCATCCCCATGCCTTCTTGCCTGCTACAATGCGGCCTTGGTGACAGACCGGACAGGCACCCAAATCCGTGCCAATGGCCTGGGCCGCGTGTATCTGGGCTGCCGTGACCAGTTCTTGCGTGTAAGCCCGAATCTTCGTCATGAACTCCACCACCGAGCCTGTACCAGCCGCTATCGTTTCCAGTTGGGCTTCCCATTGGCCCGTTAGCTCCGGGCTTTGAATGGCAGCCGGCAAGACTTGCAACAGTGCTTGCCCTTTGGCGGTGCTCACGAGGGCTTTTTTCTGCCGCTGCACGTAGCCCCGCGCCAAGAGGACTTCCACAATGCGAGCACGGGTGGCGGGCGTGCCGAGCCCGTGCTTTTCCATGAGACCGAGCAAGGTGGCATCATTCAGCCGCGGCGGGGCTTTGGTGGTCTTTTCCTGCACGTCAGCCCGATGCACCTCAACCGATTCACCGTCGTGCAGTCCGGCCGGAATCGGGCCACGTTCCTCGATCTCTTCCTGTTCTTCCCCTACTGCTTCTTGGCGGTTTACGTCTTTTAGTACGGCACGCCAGCCCTCGGTGATGATGACCGTGCCCTTCGTGATAAAGTGTTCCCCGCCCGCCTGCGTCCGTATAGTGATCCGTTCGTCTTCGCCGGTGGGCATCAGGGCTGCGATAAACCGCCGAATAATGAGGTCATAGAGGTGCTGCTCCGCATCGGACAGAGGCGGGATGGGACCACCATGAGCCGTGGGAATAATCGCGTAGTGTCCGGCCTCAGCGACTTTTTGGTCGTTAATGAGGCGGGTGGGCACGCGACACGCGGCCGTCCATGCCTGATACGTTTCGGGTAACGTGTGCAGACGGTCGGGAACCGTCTCGGCAATGGCGTGGGTGAGAACCCGGGCATCAGTCCGGGGGTAACTCGTCAGGCGCTTTTCATAGAGGGCTTGCGCCGCGTCCAAGGTTTGTTGCGCTGTCATGCCGAATCGTCTATGAGCTTCTTTTTGCAAATCATTGAGGGAGAACAGCAGGGGAGGATGAACAGTCACACGCTGGCGTTCGACCGAGAGAATGGTGCCCGGTGTGCCAGGTGGTACACGCTCCACAACTCGCTGCGCGTGCGTCTTATCGGTGACGCGGTCGGTGTCTTGATCTGTCCACAACCCGACATATTCCCCTTGCGGAGCCTGAAACGTGACGGCCACTTGCCAATAGGGTGTTGGCATAAAGGCCGCAATCTCCGCGTCGCGGGCGGCAATCAGGGCCAGTGTCGGCGTCTGCACGCGGCCCACGGATAAGGCGCCTTGGCCCGGAACGCCATGCCGCAAGGTAACGGCACGCGTCGCATTGAGTCCGACCAACCAATCCGCTTGCGCCCGCGCTTCGGCGGCCTGCGCTAAGGCATTAAAGGCGCTCAGCGGCTTCATTGCGGCCAGGGCGGACTGAATGGCCTGGGGCGTATTTTCGGACAGCCACAGGCGCTCTACGGGCTTGTGGAGGCCCGCTAAACGATAGATATAGCGAAAGATGAGTTCCCCTTCGCGGTCGGCGTCCGTGGCACAAATAATCCGGTCGGCTTTTTGCATGAGCCGATGAATCACCTTTAGCTGCGTTTGGCTTTTGGCGATGGGCACCAGCTGAAACCGCTCCGGGAGCATGGGCAATGTCGCCCAGGTCCAACGTGCCCACGCGGGATCGTAAACTTCGGGATCAGCTAACGTGACAAGATGGCCGAAGGCCCATGTGATGGTATAGTGGCCGACGATCAGATACCCATCGTGCTTTTCGGGATGGCCCAGCACGCCCGCAATGTCACGAGCGACACTCGGTTTTTCGGCAACGATGCAAATCATCTTGCAGTAGCCTCCTTGTTTGCTTTTTATCTGCGCATGAGATCAGCCAATTGGCTCACATGCACGATGTACCGATGCCGGCCGCTGGCACGACTAATGATTCCCACCATGAGCAACCGTTGAATGCCCCGCTGACAGGTCGGAACAGACCAATTACACGCGGCAGCGATTTCGACGGGCGTAATCTCCACCTCAATCGGCAGCTGCAGCTCCGCGTGTTCGGCCAAATATTTTTCAGCATTGCCGTTAACGCGCAACAACTCGCGGTGGTCAAATCGCGAGAAATGGTTCGGCACCGATAGGTTCTCTTCGCTAACTTTCGCAAATACGCACGTGTGATAGGCTTCATGCGTCACCTCATTATTAAGATGTGATGAGGCTCCCCACTAAAATACTCCACCCCACGGCAATAATCACGGCATGGGGCAACCAAGCATGAGGAGCTATCGCACACGCGACAACCCCTATGGTAAAGCCACTCATGATCGCCACGCCAAGAATAATTTTCTCTCCCTGCTGGATTTCTTCGGCCTTTTTCCATCGTATTTTCATCATGATCTAGTCGTCCTTTCGATGTATTTGAATCGGACTCAATGGAATTTTGTCCGATACAGCAAAACCCCGCAAAACCTTATGAATACAGGATTTGCGGGGTCACAACAAGCCAATGGGCGTCAAACCCCTCGGAGCAATCAGACATAATAGCCTCGTTTTGATGATTGACGCCGATCCCTATTGCAGGCTGGCGGTGGCGGTTATGGCGCCGGAATACGTGCCGGGGGGCGTATTGGCGGGAATGGTCAGGGTGGGCTGATCGGCAATAATGCTGGTCGTCCCGCTGCCGTCATCCAGCTCCATCGTGCCGCCGGTGTCCCAGTTTGTTGCCGTGCTGCTAACGCTCCCGTTCGTCTGACTCCCCAATCCCATCATGTAAGTGGATGTCCCACTTGTGGAATTGCCTGTCCATTCGGCGTTGTGTCCCCCAAAGGCCGTATCCACCGAAATATCACTTGGGGCGATGGTGTCGGCCGTATTGGCCGTATTGACGAGGCCGGCCGATGACCAGGCGAGCGTCCAAGCCGTGGGACCCGTGAGATTGGTCGCGGTGGCATGCTGCACCACGTAGTCCGACGCTGTGACCGTTTGGGTGCTGGAACTCGGATTGACGGCCGGAAAGGTCAGCCCCGACAAACTACTGTCGGTGGTGGGCGGCGTGCTGGTTTGCGAAATCACGCCAGAGCCATACGCGATGCTCAGCGTGAGGGTTGGAGAGTTCACGGTAGCCGTGAGCGGAATGCTGGCCGCTTGGGCGGCTTGGGCACCGGTCATCAGACCAGCTGCCAAAAGGGCGGGAATCAATGCAAATTTAGACATGGTGTCTCCCCCTTCGGATTTGTGGCATTTGAGGTTTCTGGGGTGTCTTGCGCCGCCTGGTCACCAGCCGACGCAAGAGGTCTAACGTGGCATAGAGGCCCGCAAAGGTCACCAACGCCGGCCCGGGCACCGAGAGGACATGGCGGGTGATCGTATGAGTCCCCGCCTGAATGGTCACGGTATCCCAACCGGGTGGGAGCACAGCGGGTAACGTCAAATGGAGGGCATACGTTTGCCCGGGCAAGATGGGCGCATTCAACGCGATGGCATGCTGCGGGTGTCCGTTGACAGCAAGATGGACGGTAGGCAACCACCAGCCTCGTCGGGCCGCCTTTAGCCGAACCGTGATCGGAGGGGGTGGGCCAAAACCCCACACAATCCACGGGGGCGCCTTGGCCCAGGTGCAAGTGCCTTGCGCCGGATCAGCCCCATTCGGAGCAAGCACCGGGGCCGCAATCGCTAATTGTGTCGCCAGGGGCGCCTGCCCATGACTGGGAGTGGGCACAAACCGGAGTTCAACGGACGCGAAACGTGGCGATTGCGTCTGCAACACCACCCTCTCGGTGGGATGCTGGGGACCGAGCTGGAACGTAGAGGGCACCACCCGATAGCCCACGTGCGCCACCGGCTGCCAACGGCCCTGGACAATCAGATCCCATTGGACGGTATACCGCACCGGTTGGGAAAACCCGTGCTCCGTGATGGCCAGCGGCACGGGTGCCTTGCCGGGCATAATGATAGCCGGAGTGAGGCTAATCGCGGGGATCATCGGGGTGCGCCTCCTTCCGAGCCACACGGCGATCAATATCGGCTAAAAGCA
This sequence comes from Sulfobacillus thermosulfidooxidans DSM 9293, assembly GCF_900176145.1. Lineage (NCBI taxonomy): Bacteria > Bacillati > Bacillota > Clostridia > Eubacteriales > Clostridiales Family XVII. Incertae Sedis > Sulfobacillus > Sulfobacillus thermosulfidooxidans. The sequence continues at coordinate 3,167,187 of NZ_FWWY01000001.1, forward strand.
AATCCGCGATAAGGCCCAGCACGGCCAGGACCCAGAGAAGTCCGATAAGCCATGTCGGGAGGTGGATAGACGGCACACAACAGACCGTGGCCGTCTGACACACAGTGGCATGTATGGGAATCATTCTGATGGCTCCTTTCTTCCCTGCTGAAATAATTTATCGAGATCATTGATGGATGGGGATGCTTGCTCTTGGTCTTGGTCTGGGTCTGCCTTATCCAATGTCCCGGCCTCGTTCGACCGCCCGAATTTTGCGCAAAGCCCGTTGCAACGCATTATCGACGGATTTGACAGATAATCCCATGTCCGCGGCGATCGCCGCATAAGAGCGGCGATGCACCCAGCCGAGCCAAACCGTCCACTCACGCGGCGTCAACGCATCCGCCCATTGCATCCACCGTTCCTGCCAGGTTTCCTGCTCGACGAGCCATGCCACCGGATCCGTCGCGCGCGGGTCCGCCGCCCAGTCTTCCCACGTGGTCCGATCATCCGCATCCGGCGTGATCGGAGCCTGCAAGGACCAGGCTTGGGAGAGGACGAGATGTTTGTGCCGATGGACGGCTTTAAGACGGGAGGCCAATCGGCGGCGCACCGTCGTGCGCCAAAAACTGAACCAGGGGGCGCCCCGGCCGGGGCGAAAGGCTTGCACCGCAATCCACCACGCCATGGCCGCTTCTTGCATCCAATCCGTGTGGCTCATGCTGGCATCCCAGACCCGTCGGGCCTCGAACATCACGCCGTCCCGGTCGTGGTGCCACAACCACGTGGCACTGTCCGGATCGGTCCGGGCGCGTTCCACAACGGCATGAATCCGCCACCAAGTCATCGGAACCACCCGGGCCCGCCACCCTCGCACCCGGGGACAGGTGCGCCGCCGGATCACAGTGGCCTGTATGGGAATCATTGTGATGCCTCCTTTCTTCCCTGCTGAAATAATTTATCGAGATCATCGATGGATGGGGATGCTTGCCCTTGGTCTTGGTCTGGGTTTGCTGGCTTGTCCGGTTCCGCCGCCCCCAACACCCGCAAGGCGTGGGCCTTCAGATTCGCAGGCGGCGGGCGCAAAGTACAGCCCGCCTGCTGGAGAGCATCCCGCCAATCGGCTAGCGACAGCGCAATCAACGGATCATCAGGATGGGCGATCCGCGCCGCATGCTGCCACGCCGGATCAATCTGCTCGTAATAGGCGACGCTGCGGAGGATCACCGCATTATAGCCGCTCTTATGCGCCAGCACTTGATCCTTGCCGAGCCGCGAGACTTCATCCGGCAGGATCAAGCTGCGGCCTGACGCTGAGAGATTGTGGGAGGAACCGCTACCGCCTTGACCGCCGCTCGATGAGGTCCCAAACGACTGCGTGTACACCGTGGTTTGGCCGGCGCGGTCGGATACCCGCTTAGCGGATTCTGGCCCTAAGCCCGGAAAAGCGAGCCATAAATGCGCGGCATCCAATAAGGCGTCCGCATCCCCTTTGCCATAGAGATGCTCCAATTGCCCTACGGCTTGTAACCCCATGACCAGGGATACGCCTAAGCCCGGCAAAATCGTCGCGGCCTCCACCATCTCGGGCATCTGGCCGATGTTCGCGAATTCATCTAGCAATAGCCACAAGGGGCGTTGCAAATGATTTTCCGACGCTTGAATGCGGCGTAACACTAACAGCAGGGACGAGAGGGCGAGGCGAATGGGCGGGTACGCGGCCGGAGACGCGGCGATATAGATGATCCACGGCCGCCTGGCGTGACGCAAGAGCAGATCCCACTCCGGGGCGGGAATGGTTTCGTGGTAGCCCGCCGCCACTTGCAGAATCTCGCGGCGCATCAGCGGGGCCAGACGGGCTAACAGATCTGCGGACACATTGTTGGCTAAATTTCCTTCGGACTTGGCAATATTCGCAATCATGGCCCAAGACGCCGCCAGCCAGCCATTGTCGGCCAGCCGCTTCGCGACGGCCTGCTGAATGGCCCGATCCCGCAACAGATGCCCCACAATCGCCATGACATCCAGTAAACTCGGTCCGCGACTCGAGAATTCATCCGCATCGGGAGCCTGCGCAGCCGCGCCAATCGCCACTTGACAAATCGTTCGCGTCATGTTTTGCCAAAAGGGCTCTTTTTCGGGGGTCCGCGGCACCATCGCCAAAGACAGCGTTTCAATGTCCGCGTCGGTCAGCGCTTCCCGCCCGCCGCTAAAAAATAAGGGTTCAAACGCGGTACTTTGGGCGGGATTGGTGAAATCAATATTGAACACGTCGTAACCGTGTTGCTGAAAATACCACCACGTGGTGGCGAGGAATTCACTCTTCGGATCCATCACGATAATGTTCGGCGGGTACGGATTGGCGGGAGCCGCCAATAAATTCGGCATAAAGAAGCGGGCGCCTTTGCCGCTCCGGGGCGGACCCAGCACCAAGACATTGTGGCCCGTGGGCCAGGTGGGCATTCGCACGGGCCGCCAGCCCACGTCCGCAAACGCGAAAGCCCCACACAAGAGGGCCGTGGGCGGCTGCCGCAGCACTTCCGCCCATTCGGCGGGATTGCCCCACTCGGCGCTCCCGTGCGAATCAGCGGGCATGGGGCGGCCCCCCTTGGTTATCACGGGTATAAAGCGTGTTCAATGTTTCGGCCTCTTGTTGCCGGGGCCGTTGAGGCTTTGGGCGGCAATACGGCTTATACGGCTCTATCCGCACGGCCTCGCGAGCAAAGCGCCAGCGATCAGGAACAGACAGACCCAACGGACCGGCCGCCCAAAACAGCCCGAGCTGCTTGAGCCAGCCGCCCGCGCTGCACACCACACGACGCAAGGGCGGCCACCGGCGTGGGAAGACCACCCAAAAGGTCGCGGAGGCGATCAGCCCATACCAGCCCGCGGCTGGCATCGGGACAACAATATGCGCAATGAGGGCGGGCGGGAGTGCACTGAAGACCCAGAGCCAAAACCACGCAAAGCCGATCAGGACCAGCAGCACCCGATTCATCACCCACAGCCGCAGCCCCAGGCGATCATGGAGCCACTGCTTCTCAGTGGCCTCTTGTTCCGCGTTTAGCCAACTTAATACCTCATCAATCTCTTTGCGGTTCACGTTCTCATCCCCCTTTATCTTGTTGACTGTTAATCAGCTGACGCAAAATGTTAAAGGCGGCCAGTGTGGCAATGCGTGTGGCCTCTTCCAACGCCTCCCGCGCAATCTTCCGCGCAAGAAACCGATTTTGAATGCCGTAATCGCGGGCCGCATTCGCCAATTCCTGTTCCGTTGGCCACTGCATGACTAGGGCCTCGCCAACGTGCGGTCATGCGGGCCGCATGCCCGTAAGATAATGCCGTCCGGCATGGGCTTAAAGGTTACACGCCACGGTCCAGCCCGTAACTCCCAGAGGCCCGCATGCGTTTGCAGCGGGGCGGCCCGAGTGGGAATCCGTCGGCAAAAATGCAAATGAATCGCGCGGTCGATAGCAGCTTGCGCGACGGCAGGCAACCGTTGATACATCCGGTCAAACCGCTTGCTGCGAATGATCGGCTTATCGTTCACGATCAACATCTTTTGTCCTCCCTTCTGTTTGATGATGCTGCCAGCGATTCAGCACGTGCTGCCACAAATCCCGCATACGGTCGGGATCTGTTTGCCAGCACTCGTTCCAATCCTTGCCCTGAGGAGGTTTCAGGCGGCCTGTTGGTTTATCTTTTAGGCGCCCGGCTAATCGGTTGAACTGTCGTTCGCCTGCCCCATCCGCATCCTGAGCTCCCAGCACATGGGTAATGCGCTCAAAAGCTACCAGCGGAATATCGGCCGATCCGCCGCTGGCTAATAGCGTGATGAGGTGATCCCACTGATCGGGAAGCACGGAGGCGATAGATAAGGCATCAATCGGAGCTTCCACCACCACCCCGAGCGGGCCGGAGCCGAGAGACCACCACCCTTTATCGGTTTGCGTACCTGGCACCATCGGGCCATTTTGACCCCCAAACTTTGTGGGCGGCTCATCCCGCATCCAGCGCATGATCGCACCAGTCATATGGCCGTTAGCATCACGCATAGGGAATACCACATAGCCGCCATACCAATCGCCAAAGCCTGCGTACAAATCTCCGTGCCGCATCGCAAAATCAATCACCGAGGGGCTTATCCCTCGGTGATGGTGCAAATATTCGGTTACGTTGCGGCGTTCCACCAAATGATCGCGGATTCGAGGTGGCGGCTTGAACCGCTTCGCCTCATTGGTGGGTTGTGGTTCAGAAGGATTAAGGGCCGTAGCGGAAAGAGATTGGGATTGCAACCATGCGGTAGCTTCTCGAATATCGTGGACTACTCCGGCTGATAGCAAAAAATTGATCGCTCCGACCTTTTGCCCCGGCCAATCCGCCGACGGTCCGGTTTTCCACGAAAAGCCATCGGATTGACCGGGATTTTTGATAATGTTCACTTTACCCAAAGGTGTGCGATATTGCATATACCGTGCGCTTTTTTCTGTGATTTCCGCATCGGGCCATAATGCCTTGATCACGTCGCTCAGCGGCACGCGCCGCAATTCGGTGATGGTGTCCACGTTTGTCATCGCTCTCGCCCCTGCTGTTTTTGTTTTTTGACGGGGTACTCATACGGGTTTTCGCGATTGAAGAGATGCTCTTGCTTAAAACGCGCCCAATAGTCATCAAACGATTCCCCCGGTTTCCGCTCAAACCGCTGGAGCTGGTTGGCCTTAAAAAACGTGATTTCGTGCTGGGGCACCTCGTGAAAGTCCCATCCCCGCACGGAACCCGATTTGGCATCAAATCCCACGATTTCGTGGGAGGCTTCGTGATGCCATAGCCGCAGGCCGGGATCTTTTCCGAAAAGCAGCACCCATCCGGCATCGTAGAGCCGCCGTGAGGCTTGATCTATGAGGTGATCGATTGCCTCGCCCAAAGGACTTCGAGAGACCGAATAAACCCCGTGGTCAATCGCTTTGGGCGGACTGGAAAAGTAATCCACCCCCAAGGCAGCGTACAGTGCATCAAACATTGTTATCCCTCCTACCTGACCAATTCGCGCATCGGGGCAATGGGAATCACCGAAACCACCACGGCCTTGCCCTTGGGAGCTGATAGCAGTTGATAAATGGGATTCGTGTTGGGTACATATTCCAGGCTGCACGTGGTGGCCGTGTGCCCAATACCGCAGGGATCGGCCAACATGCGGGTATCGTGAGCAGGAATAAAGCGAATCATGGGGAGGCGGGCATTCGATTGCCACATGACGATCAGCGGTACCTTGGCTACAGATGTGCCTGGGCCAAAATTATACGAAATATCAGCGGGTTTTGCCGGCAACACAGGCGCGGCCACGGTCTTAGGCTGTGTGATCGCACGATGCCCAAACCACCCCGCCGTTCCGAGCCATGCGGCCCCCAGCGCGATAATGCCAATTAGCCCCGCCTTTTGCAGGCGGGGGCTAACTTTCACTTGATTCATAGGTTTATCCCTTCCTTATTGAGGATTGCTAAATGGAAAACCAAGCTGCGAATAAGCGTAGAGCTGTGGCCCACTGCCAATGTGGCCTGTGGGCGGTATCGTGAACACGAGCACATTGGTGAACATGGGCGTGGTGGTATAGTGCTCCCCAAAAATGTGTCGCACCGCCCAGGGACTCATGAATTCGTAATATCCACGTGATCCGAGGTTCATCACCTCAACATCTTTGTAGGGCACTTCCCCGAAAATCATGTGCCCGTTGGCATTCTCAAACAGGAAGCCCAAAGGCTGGTGCTGGTTCACGGTGGGCACAATCACCCCGGGATCGGCCCCCATGTCGAATGGATTCCAAATCCCCTGGGCATTTTGCACGGGCTGCCAAGGGGTGCCGCCGCCAAAGTTCGTGATGGCTTGCCGATCCACGAGCGGCAATTGCTTCCAAATGGTCGTGGGCACCGCTTGCACCGCGGCCGTCGGCGGCAGGCCACCCCACCACGGATTTTGATATGACAATTGTTCCTGGAGGGTTTGACCGGGCGGGAGACTCGCTGCCAACGCGCTACCACCAGCCAATAGTACCCCTATAGCACCCATCAAGAATCCTGCGGTACGCAATTTCACAAAAATCACTCCTCGTTGTCTTGATCAATAAAAACGCCCGCTTTTTCGAGCGGGCGTTATGACACAACGTTGCAGAAAAGAGACAAATCCTCCATTACATAAAGGAATAGCCAAAATTGAGCATACGCCCCCCCTTTCTTTGCTACCCGCGACTGCAACCGCACCGGCTGGCCGCCAAGGATTTACGCTACACCAAGATATTAAATCTTGCAGGCGGTAAACACAACATATATGACATGTTCACCTATCACATACAATATCTTGTATTACCCCTAGCACACCTAGTATCAAAAATTTCTAAAAATGGCTCGAATGGACTATCCACTGATGAACAGGTTAATGCTCGGGGTTCAGTTCATTGTTCAGCTTATCCAGAGCCAACGCTTTCTGATCGGATATTTGCAATCTTCGTGCCAAATCGCCTAACTCCGCGCCAGCAAACTCAGATATTGAGGCATAAGCGTGCATGTCCTCACGTTGGCGGCTAAACGAGACATACCCAATCCCCCGCTTGTCACGTGGAGAAATCCAGTAATACGCTCGATCCACCGTCTTACCCTGTCCTTTGTGAGCCGTGGAAGCATAAGCCAGTTCAAAAGTGCGGTATTTTTGCGGATTAAACGTCACGACTTTATCTGCGTTGACAAGACGCACCCGCAACCGGCCCCGATCATCCATGCCAATCACTTCCCCGATATTCCCGTTAATCACGCCAATCTGCTTATCGCCCTTCCGAAAGCGAATCTGATCGCCTTGATACAGCTCTTTCACACCCCGTTTATTGCGATAATGCGCCAGCACCAAGGGACCTAAAACCCCCTCATCCCGTAACCGTTGTTGTGCTGTTCGCGCCAACATGGCCGTATGCTTGTTGGTGGCTGTGATCATCAGCTGCGATCCGCCGTGCTGCACGCGATCCATCCACCATTGATCGATAATCGCCCGGGCCGTGGCCGCTTCATCCGCGTGCCACGAGAGCTGTCCGTGCCGCGCATACTCTTCGAGCGCTTGAGCCGCTTTTCCTTCGGATACCGCGATCCCCGCCTCCCGCTGCCAATCTTGCTTTTGGCGAAAAACCTGTGTGAGCTGGGCGTCCGCTCCCACCGTTTGGGTCATCTGCCGGGCAGCCGCAAAGCCCCCGCCTGCGCCTATACTTTGGATTTGCTTTTCATCGCCGGTAAAAATAATCTTTGTCCCCGCTTGGGCAGCATGAGCGACCAAGCGGGCCATCTGATCCGTGTCGACCATTGCCGCCTCATCGATCACAAGCACCGTGCGAGAATCAAGCAAGGGAGATTCAGCAGGGGAGCGAAGCGGGGCTTGTAACCATCGGGCTTTCTCCCCTGCTGATAATTCATCCCACTCTGGTACATTTTCGCCATCTGGCGTTTGCTCCCGATATGCGTCATAGGCCATTCTTCCCAAGGCTTCGCCTTTTTCCTTGGGGCCGCCTAACTGATACAATATCTTGGCGACGCTCACACTCTCGATTCCCGCTTCCTGCTGCATATTCTCGGCGGCCTCGTTGGCTATCGCCGCCCCCATCACGCGATACCCCGATGATTCGTAAGCCATCCGCACCGCTTGCAGAATCGTGGTTTTACCGGTCCCCGCTGCGCCGCGCAATGTGGCAACGTTTGACGCGCCCGTTAACGCGGCTATCGCCGCTCGTTGCTCGCCGCTCAGGGTAAAGCCGTGCTTTTGCTCGGTCTCGGCTATAGCTAGCGCGACGTGATCCGCGTCCGCGGCTCCATCTTTCGCCTGCGCCATCTGGGTGATGTGGGCCATCATTTGGCGCTCCCGCTGGAGGTGTTCGGCCGTTGTCCACGCGCCGTCAGCCGCCAACCGGACAATGCCGTGGGCATTCGGATCGCTCACAATAGCTTCGGCCATCTGCAACACCTGATCCGCGCCCAATTTGCCATAAGCCGCCTGCCCCAGAGATAGGATGAGATCTTGGGTCTGAAAGGTAGCCTCCTTGCGAGTCAACTTTTCACGCAAGCGCGGCCATTCATTCCATAACTGCCGTGCAGCCTTTTCCGGCCGCGTGGGATGATGATTCATCAGATCATAATTGTGATCAGCATCCCATCCGTGGGTTTGCGCCTCGTACTGCCAGCGCTGGAATAATTCATCCCGATTTATGCGCCCTTTGTCCGGCCGGTCCTTGCGCCATGCCTTTTCCGCCGCCTTGGATTGGCCCGTCGCCCCGTGTTGCTCCATCTGCTGATGCCGCTTACTCCATTCTTCCTGCAAAGCCTTGGGCACGCCCTCAATCCGAAAGGTGTCCCCCCGCCCCCGCCCGCGGACCACGTGAAAGCCTAACTCCGCCAATTGACGTGCGAATTCTGATTGGTATAACATGCCCGCAACCAATCGCTGCTCATAGAGCGGGTGAGACTCAATGGTGCCCCACGTGCCGTCGTCGCGTTGGGCCATGTTCGCTACGAGCACATGGGAATGCAAGTGAGGATCACCGGCGCGGCTGGTCGCGTGCTCGTATTCGGCCGCTATCAGCTCAACCCGCTCTTTGCGGGTGCCGCCTTTCCCGCGCCGCGTGAAACCCGCATTGTGCGATAAATATTCAAAGGCTTTGGCAACCGCTTGTTTGTGGGCCTCTTCTAGGGCCTGCCGCAATTCCGCATCGGCCGTCGCCCAAACTACAGAAACACTTTTCGGTGCTGAGAATGTGAGATCCCAGCCCGCTGCATGCGGCTTTTGCTTTTGCGCTTGGCCTAGGGGTTTTCCGTGCCACTGGCCCGCGAGAAGATCTTGCAACTCACCAGCCTTCACAATATCGCCAGCTTGCCGCCCCAGTGCCTTTGCTCTCGCCCCGATCCATTGCCCGGGCGGTTCACCGCTGTCCGCAAAATACCGGACCGCGCCGGTGGCGGGATCAATCTCGCGATCCCGCTTCGTTTGACCTTCAAAATATTTGGCAGCGGCGCCGCCATTTTTGATTTTGGATATGGTTAACATGTGCCTATCCCCTTCCTGTGTTTGCGATGACTGTCACCAGAAACGGATTTTCCGGATCTGGTAGATCTAGCAACAAGTAAGACGATCAAGATAAAATCCCAGATCACCACAACCGCTAAGCCAACTGCGACCCCACCATCAGCGAATCACCGCCTGAATCCACGCGGCCGGGGCACCGTTCTCCGCCAGCACATGCAATGCCCAGATATCCACCAAGCGTCCCACGAGTAATGTGATCGCTAGCCGGACTGCTAACGCTCTGATCATGGTTGCACCACCTTTCTCACGACGGCGGCGGCATCCTCCGGCGAGCGGCCCGCGGCCACCAGCACGGTTTGCGCCACCTGATCGCTCACCTTATGCGTCAACTTCTGGATGGCCTCATTGAGGAGGGATTGAATCATCTCATGGAGGCCTTCCCGATCTAATCCACTAACCAGGAGCGCACGCATAGCATCGGATCGTGTGAGCTTGCGCTCCTCGGCATATCGATCAATGCGATCCGCGAGCAAGCGCGGGAGTCGCAAAGTTACCTGCTCATCCATTTTTTTCCTCCCTTCTGTATATCCCAAAAGAATCGGATCTTTGTGTCACTTGACTTTCATTATTCGCCGCCAAGCCACAAATCCCTCATAACGTCCAGAAAAATTTGCAGTGCAAAACCTACGGATTCGAGACAAAAATAAGCGGATCTGTAATGCGATATGTGATGCAGGGCAAGCCTTGCGGCGCAAGGATTGTCGCATCCTGCTGCAATGCCTTTTTTTGCACCAAAGGTGCATAGTGTGCGCGGTAATGCGGGGACTTGCCCCGCGTTACCATTTATTGGGGCCGTTAGGCCATGCTGTCTTTGGGGCCGCCTTCGCCCCCAAAGGCTGCCAAAATCGCGGCGGCGTTGGCCTTCTCTTGCTCTTGCTGAGCAGCGGGAGTTCGGGACGGCTTAGAGAAATCAGCAGGGGAGGCAGGGCGGTGATTCTGTAATAGGCTCTCAATGGCCTCCAACTTCTGGAGCACCTCTTGCCCGCCGCCTGGCAGCAGATACCACCGGAGGGCTTGGCGAATGAAGGCAGATCGGCAGCGGGGGGGCACGGCTTTCAAAGCGGTTTCTAAATCTTTGTCGGCTTTTCCTGTATGAAACTGAAATAGCATATACCGCACCCCTTTCAACCCTTTAGACCCACAGCCTTTCATACATAATGCTTTTTGCAGGCCATAGCCTTTTGCATTATGTATGCAAACTCGCGTGTAACGCCGCGAGAAAACCTTGTGCATTGGCCCATTGCGGCTCATCAGGGATTACTACAGTCATCGGGGCAACCCGTTCCCTGAAATGATTGCCCACGGGCTCGGCCCCCCCACCACAGACCACAATGCCGGCTAAGCGATCAAAAGCCCGCCCCAGCCGGGCCTTAATGGACTCAGCCAACTGCCCAGCTAACCGCGCTTGCGCTGTTTGGCGTGTGGGCACCAGATCCATACGCTGTCCGCCTATTATCAGTTCCGCACGGCCCTCAATTTCGGATTCTTCCACGTCAATTCCCTCCGCGCCGCGCAAATGCTGAGCAATGGCAACAGCTACATCGTGCATCCCAATTTCTAGGCTCCCGGCCAAATCTGGCCGGGGCTGGATGCTCCCACTGGGTAGCCGATTTACGACCAAATAATCTGTCGTACGATAACCAACATCCGTAATCAGCCATTGTTCATCGGCGGGCATGGGCATCTTGGCAAAAATCGGGATGGCAGCGGCGGCCCCTTGAGGCAGCACCAGCACACTTTCAAACCAGAGCCGGTGTGTTGTGCCATTGGGCAGCGTAACAGTGCCACCAAAGCCTTCTAAAGCCCGCTGGAACTTTTCACGGCCCGGGCCGTACCAACTTAGGGGAAGCCCGGTGGCCAAATGGACTGGGCCGGACGCACCATGGTCGGCGGCTGCCACCAAAAGCATCGCGAGGGTTTCCGGATCCGAGGCTTTGTCGCGGCTCCACCGGGGGACCGCGTACAACCGAGCGGCATTGCCGACCAGATAATCGGTGTCGTTAATACGGGTAATGGGTAGCCGGTCGTTGCTTCCTAGCTCCACCATAGCGGGAGCGGGAGCAATGAGGGACGGGAACATGGTGCGATTGGTATCCGATAGCGTTTTGGTGTATCCGTGGCCAACGTCGATAGCGATATAGGACATTATTTTTCACTCCCTTCGCAATACTGCAGGACGACGGTCCGGACGAACGCGCTAACCGAAACGTGCTCGCGTTCGGCGGTTTGCCGAACCAAATCCTCCTCGGGCGCAGTTAAATACAGCGCAAACCGGAACACCCGCTTTTTGCCGGCTTTGCGGCCTTGTCTTTCTGTTTTGTCGTCCATAACGACCTCCTCGAACAATGAAAAACAAAAGCCGTCAAAAGACGGCTTTTAACTAACACAGTTCGCGAATCAGTTACCATCCCCGAGCTTCCCGATGTGCGAGTTTGCGCAATTCGCTCCGAAACCCTTTGGGGATGGGTTGCCTGCGTCGCCTTTTCTCGCGAACCAAACGTCGGTTGACAGCGCGTGCATAATTCGCGGTCAAGCCGGCCATCGCTGCCAAATTGTGCGGCGATATGCCGAGGAGCAGGCCCAAACCTTCTATTCCATCCGCGCCGTCTGACGACCACGCTTTTTGGATGAGACGCACTTGTTCTAAATAATTCAAGCGTCGGAAAGAGACTAATGACGAAGTTTTCATGATACTCCCCCCTTACTTTGCTACCCGCGACTGCAACCCCAATGAGGGAGGGGCTGGCCGCCAGGGATTTATTTTTTAATTTGTGACTTTGTCAAGTTCGATTTTCAATGTTCTAACCTGATTATAAAACGCTACAAAATCATTTCGCAAGATAGCTTTTGTTTGCATATAATATCGTTTAATATCACGTAGCGCATACAATCACACCTAGCACACAGAGTTTGCAAAAATGGCTCAAAAGGACGATATTAGGAGAAAGAGATACAGAAAAATGAAACATTGAAGAAGAGAGGGGGCAAAAAATATGACTGTCGGAGCAACAGGCAAACTAACGGGCAAATATTTAGGCAATCAAAAAGTCGCATGGACCTTCGAAGGCAGTGCTGGAAGCCATACCGTCGAAATAACATTAAATCCTCGGCCGTGGTCTAATGAATGGTGTTGGATTACAGCAGCTGACCAGATCTTAATGCAAGCTATTCAACAAAACTTTCCTAACGATATCAGTAATATTCCAACATCTATTAACGAAAGCCAGTTTCCAAACGCCGTAACCATAACATGCTCATAAAATGTTAAAACAGCAGGGAGACATATATTGGGATTTTTTAGGTCGAAGCGGCATTGGAAGGATAATCAAATCAAAACACGCCAGCCTGGCGAGGCGACACGACGGGATCAATTATTGGGCCAATGCCGATTATTAAACAAAAGATGAACAAACTATCAGCAGGGAAGGAAAAAATTTTTTCTTCCCCTGCTGTGTTGGTAAATTGAAAGCCACAGACCGCTTTTAAGACGGTCTGTGGCTTTCATGGAGATTCTTGGATATTCTTGGACGGGAATCTGAGACGGCCCTAGAACCCTCGACGCATCTGGATTTCGGAGTTTTAGCAGGGGAAAGAAAACGTGAAGGATCGGGAAAGAAAACGTGAAGGATCGGGAATGAAAACGTGAACTTTACTGCGAAATTTTAGCTTTCGGACGGCGTATTTCAAACTTCCCGCGTGCGTATTCATGCACTGCCCATCCGACGGCGACGAGTTCAGTCAACGCCCTGCGGACGGTCTGCCGCCGCTTTTTGATGGCCTCTGAGGAGTCATCGTCTCGCCGTGGCCTTACGTACTCGCAAAGCGTGTCGATCTCCGTCTTTCCCTGCTTGCCCGGATCAATCCATGCGCAGAGCCTCTGATGAATCAACCTCGCGGGGTCAGTATGAAGTGACCGAACCTCATCCATTTCGATCCGAACAAATTGCCGATTTTTTCCCCCGATAATCGCTTGGGCTATCAATGGATTGAGGGCAACGAACAATCGCCCCTCCTGTTCGTCACTTGCGTAGTCTGACAGGAGTCGGAATCCTTGCCGGTTGGAGCCGTTTTTGACGATTATGGATATTTTCCAAAGTCTCTCGATGCATTCCCGAATTGGTCGAGTGTCTCTGGGATTCGCGTAACCAATTTCTTTGGCAAGAGTGTAGTAACTGCTTTTAACGACGATGGCATCTTGTTCTATGGCATCCCATTTTGGTTCGAGAGATAAGCGAAGTTGTTTACCGGATTCTGTTTTGGGTTCGGGATGCAGTAGTACGCCATTTGGACCTCCAAGGGCCACCAGACCTTGTAAAACGCGCAAATCGTCTGCTCCCAACGGTTCAGGTCCACTAAACTCAATTAGTCGTTCGTCCCCAAACTTATAGATAACGTCAAGCTTAGCTTTCTTGCGTTCCCCTCGCCTCAGACTGCGAAAGAGTCCGGGGGCTAAACAATGTACTGGATCGTGTCGTGCGTGTGTCAACCTATAAGACTTCATCAAATTTCACCCCGTTTCGTCCCCTTTCTATGCACCACTTTTAAGGCAGGGGTCAAGTTAGCTCTCACCAGCACACCACCTGGCCCCCTCTCCAACACCAAATCAGGAAGTGGTTCGGCTCCGTTGATTTTTGCGTTGTGAGCTACCAGATATTTCCATGCGTCGTTTGACGGCACGTTGTAACGCGCTGCATCGTCATCCGAAAATTTCCTCAAGGTGATATGCCACCTGGCTTGATCAATGATCGCACTGGCTCCTCTTGCGCTCTGTTGACTATGCTGCCCGTTGAGCACCGCAGATTTTCCGGTGTGGTGCAATAGAATGATGGCTGCACCGAGTTCTGAAGCAAACCTACCAAAAAATGTAAGCAACTGTTCCATTTCATTATTGGAATTTTCTTCTAGTGCGTGGAACTTGTTGAGGGGATCAAAAATCAGCAAGCGAGGATGCAAATTGAGTTCCAACAAAATACGGTTTTTGATCGATTGTACTGCGTCGGAGTTTGGTGAAAGCAGGAAAGAATCCGAATCAAGTTTATGGGATACCATAAACCGCGGGGGGTTGTCTTTTACGCAAAACGAGTAAGTGTGGTGGTGCGATAGCGTTGACGAACAATTAGATAATTGATGTAAGTGGTACACTCTGTTGTGCATATCCTGTGGATCGTCGTCGCCATAAAGGTAAACAACATCCCCAGGGCCGCCCACGGGCCAAACGCCAAACAGTTCCTTACCAGAGTTTACAGCTTGGGCAATTGATAAGCAGAACATACTTTTCCCCGTGCCGCCCGGTGCGCTGATTATGCCAACGTTTCCTGGTTTCAATCCCTTGATTACCCAATCGATTGGTGGTGGTGAAGTTTTTGCAAAATAATCCCAATCATCGTGAGGAGGTAGCGTCCATTTTTCCTTTTCCATTGGCTACCTCACCCCCTTCTGTATCTGTTGACATGCACGAAACCAATCTCCGCAAGCGATTGCAAGCTCTTTGAGGTTTTGGTTCCGATAAGCGGAATCAACATTGTTTTGGGCATATTCCAACTTTTGGGCGAGGTTTGGATAGCAAATTTTGGTTGTGGATATCAATCCGCGAGGCCACGGCTGGCATTTTGTTCCAATACTCAGAAGGGTAAGATGGAGCATTTCATCTGCAATTTGAGGGTTCCAGGGAACTTCTTGAGGTTGCTTTAGCAGCTGCAATGCGGGTATCATGTTAATGCCTCCTTGTCTTTTGACGGAATGGGGGTAGAGCTGGAGCCCAGCGGTTGGGGACACAACCGCTGGGGGTTTGACACGTTAATACAACCACTCAAAATTTTCGATAAATTCATCTACCCACTGATTCCACAGCCAATCTTGCTCTTCCTCGGTGGGTTCTAGGTCATCGGGATCTTCGGTCCACGTGAGCAAATCGTGCGGAGCGACATCTCCTCGTCCAAAAATTTTCAGGTTTTCGGGTAAATTTGCGTAAAATTCATCTTTTCTTATCACATCAAAGAAAAATTCTTCTGAATCGCGATCCAAAATTAGGCAAACATCCATCTGTGGTGATACGTTTGCCCGGTCATCGATAAAAAATTTCTCCCATATTTTTCCACGGTTTGATCAACCAAAGCTTTCAAATCAATGTTCATTGGTAATTCCCCCCACCAGTTGATCAATGAAATCCGAAGGAATACGATGCAAGTCGCCAATGCGGATTGTAGGGATTTCCCCCCGTCGTATGAGTTTGTAAATAAAGTTGCGACTTACCTTCAAAATCTTTGAAACTTCTTCAGGAGTATAAAATTGTTTGGCCATGTATTATCCTCCTTTACTATACATCATTTGTATGTATTTATATTACCACGTAACTTCAGGTGTGCAAGTACTTTTTTCAACATCACTTCTATTTTTCTTTTGTGTGTATAGATTCGTGATAAGATAATGCTGTGAAAGTTACAGAGATAGAAAGGAGAGTGCTGCCAATGTCAGACCTCAAAAATAGGCTTTGGGGCTATAAATTGCGCCAAGCCCGAAAAAACGCAGGAATATCTGCCCCAGATCTTGCACGAAAGGTCTATATACCCAGTAGTTCTCTATGGTCCATTGAAAACGGTCATCGGCGGCCCCCCAAAAACATTGGTCAGGAGCTTAGAAAGTTTGTCGGAGAAACACCGAGTGAGCAGGAACACGTGTATTGGGATTTATTTTACCTGTACCGATCACCCATGAAAGATCTCGCACTAAAGATCGTCAATACTTTTTGGGAAAAGCCAGAATGCAAAAAA
This sequence comes from Sulfobacillus thermosulfidooxidans DSM 9293, assembly GCF_900176145.1. Classification (NCBI taxonomy): domain Bacteria; kingdom Bacillati; phylum Bacillota; class Clostridia; order Eubacteriales; family Clostridiales Family XVII. Incertae Sedis; genus Sulfobacillus; species Sulfobacillus thermosulfidooxidans. The sequence continues at coordinate 3,183,044 of NZ_FWWY01000001.1, forward strand.
TTTTGGTCAGAAAAACCGGGGATAGACAGCGCCATTAAAGCTGCATGGTGGTTGTGGGATGAAGCCAATGATGGAGAAATTGTTGATTGGCTGATTTATATCACACACGGCATTCGGATTGATTTTCCTTCGATTAAACAATTACACGAATATAACGATTTGTTGCTAGCGGAAGAAAATGAAGGAGATAAGATAGTGGGAGTGTTGTCCGGTCTGAGTCGTACGGAGAATGAGGTTTCGGTTTTCTTAACACCCGAGCAGCTATTGAATCAACCATAGTCTATCCCCAAGCCGAAAACCCCAGTCTTGCCACACGACGTGTCATCCGATAGAATAAAAAGGGCTTGAGATTTGACCATCAAACCGTCCGAGTGGGATACACTCGGACGGGACCGGTTCAGCTTGACGAATCGGGGGCTTTGGATTTTCAGGCTTTCGGGCCGCGAACCTTTAGAGCCTGAAGACCCCACAGGTTAAACCGTTACGAGAAATAGCGTCGTCCTATGGTGATATGTCTTCTTTGTCGGTTTGAGCACAGCGCGCAAAATCTGTTTGACCATTGCAGATGGCGTGACAATCCTTAACACTTCATATAAGACAAAGTAGGAATAGCGTCTTGTGGCGCTATTCCTCTTTCTCGCAAGGGGGAATCGCTATGAAAAAAACCGTTAGGGGTTTGACGCATCTAGCTATCGACTACAGCGAGGTTCCGGATTTGAGTCAGGTTTCTATGGCGATTAGCGCCCGATTTATCCCGCAACACGACGGACACGACGCCCAACGCTTGCAGGATGTGTTAGCCAAGCTACGTCATAAGGCTCAATAGACCAGTACAGAATGTCTTGCCCAGTTTGAACACGACACGTCAAAATAGCGTCAGCACGACGCTATTTTTTTGTAGCCTTGAATATTCTTTTCATGACAAAAGGAGTGGATGACATGCCCCAACTCCCCCACTTCTCCGATTTTATTCGGGTGAGCCGGGAATCTATGGACATGACCCCCAAGCAGGCCGCGCAAGCCCTGGGCTGGTCTATCCCCCGCTGGAACGCCTTTGAACAGGGGCGGGCCATGACAGAGGATAACATCACAGTAGCTGCCCGCGTTCTCCATGTGCCAGTGTGGGTTATTCAGTACATCGCGGGTTCCGACACACTCGTGTTTTGCGAACGGCCCTGGGTGCAGTGCTCTCAATCCAAGCACCAGTTACGCCGAGGCATAGACCTAAGTTATAACCGGAAAGCGATGGGAGCGGTGATCCGCAAATGCCGACACTATAGTGACACCAGTCTAACCGAGGCGATCCAACAGTGGACAAACCTATGGGGAGCGCAGTACAAATCCCTGGATAATGCGAACGGAATGGCCGCGTGGCGCGATGCCTGGAGCCTTGTCGAAGACGAAGGACGGGTGACGGACTTGCTGTTTTTCACATTTGGGCCGTATGGAGCCGTTGATGCCGACAAGAACCCATGGGAATTTCTCGATGACGTGCCGGCACCGGTCCAATGGGCCATTTTACGGGCCGCAACGGGACGCCTTGTGGCCCGGGCCACGGCATTGTTTCTAGCCCCTTTCCTCGTGGCCGTTGGCGAAATTCCTGATATAGCACAATCGCAAGATCCGACAACCAATGCGCTGTTCGGCCACCTGATGGCCTTACGAGCGGATTGTCTGGATTATGATCAGTATGCCGCTGCCGCGTTAGAGTACTGCATGCGTCTCGCCGTTCACACCTAAATTTCCTGCGGCCCGTTCTGCGGCCCGTGGGCTATTTTGTCAGGTGAGGTGGCCTTGAGAAAATCTGCTATCCCTGATACCATGCGGGTTTCAAGCAACGAATGACGAGCATTCAACACAAAAACCCGCTGATTTGTATTCAGCGGGTTTAAATCAACTGTCGGCACCACTGGGCCTCCCAGATCCCGACGGATCCAGTACCACCAGCGGCCGCGTGGGGGACGACCGTGTGCGAGATGGGAACGGGTCAACACACGCGACCTAAGCACCGACAAACTAAGGAGGACTCACCAGACCCTCACAACTTCACAGGAGAAAGATCTCGACCGATTAGTATGGTCTCGCTCCGCCCGTTACCGGGTGTCCACGGACCACCTATCTACCCACTGGTCGTGTGGGGGTCTCGTGGCGGCCCATAGGCCGCCTCGGATACCTCATCTTGGGGTCGGTTTCGCGCTTAGATGCGGTCAGCGCTTCTCCGCTCCGAACCTAGCTTCCCAGCGCTGCATTGGGCAACACAACTGGGCACACCAGCGGTTCGTCCACTCCGGTCCTCTCGTACTAGGAGTCGCGCCCCTCAAGTATCCACCGCTTACGACGGAGAGGGACCGAACTGTCTCACGACGTTCTGAACCCAGCTCACGTACCGCTTTAATTGGCGAACAGCCAAACCCTTGGGACCGACTTCAGCCCCAGGATGCGATGAGCCGACATCGAGGTGCCAAACCTTCCCGTCGATATGGACTCTTGGGGAAGATCAGCCTGTTATCCCCGGGGTAGCTTTTATCCGTTGCGCGATGGCCCTGCCACGCGGTGCCACCGGATCACTAAGCCCGCCTTTCGGCTCTGCTCGCGTTGTCACGCTCGCAGTCAAGCTCCCTTGTGCCTTTGCACGCCCTGCACGCTGTCCAACCGTGCTGAGGGAACCATGGGGCGCCTCCGTTACGCTTTAGGAGGCGACCGCCCCAGTCAAACTGCCCCCCTGCCACTGTCCCGCGCCGGGTGCCGGCGGCGGTTAGATCGTGCACGCCGTGAGGGTGGTATCCCAAGGATGGCTCCCCCGCCGCTAACGCGGCGGCTTCTCCGCCTCCCACCTATCCTGTACACACGTCGCGCGCGTTCCATGGCAGGCTACAGTAAAGCTCCACGGGGTCTTTCTGTCCAGTCGTAAGTATCCTGCATCTTCACAGGACTTGCAATTTCACCGAGTCTCTCGTTGAGACAGTGCCCAAGTCGTTACGCCTTTCGTGCGGGTCGGAACTTACCCGACAAGGAATTTCGCTACCTTAGGACCGTTATAGTTACGGCCGCCGTTGACTGGGGCTTCGGGTCGGAGCTTGCACCCCTCACCTTAACCTTCCAGCACCGGGCAGGCGTCAGCCCCTATACGGCGTCTTACGACTTCGCAGGGACCTGTGTTTTTGGTAAACAGTCGCTTGGGCCGCTGTAGTGCCCCCGGCCGCGGCTGCGGCCGGGCCCCCTTCTCCCGAAGTTACGGGGGTAATTTGCCGAGTTCCTTAACGAGAGGTCACTCGCGCGCCTGAGGCTCCTCGCCTCGCCTACCTGTGTCGGTTTCGGGTACGGACACCCGATCACTCCAGTTGCACTTTTCTCGGTGGTCCGCCGAGCTCTCTTCCGTACTTGCGGTTCCGTCCCCCTTGCGGGACGCCCACGACCAACGGGGCGCAGACCCCCGCGGACCACGTCCTGCTCCCTTCGCCGTGATCGGCTGGTCACGGAATCTCCACCGTGTCTCCATCGACTACGCCTCAACGGCCTCGCCTTAGGCCCGACTAACCCGGAGCGGACGATCCTGCCTCCGGAACCCTGCGGCTTTCGGCGGGCCCGATTCTCACGGGCCTTTTCGCTACTCATACCGGCATTCGCACTCCGCCGCGGTCCACGCACGGTTCCCCGCACGCTTCGCCCCCGGCGGACGCTCCCCTACCACCGGCCTCCTAAGGAGGCCGATTCGCCGCTTCGGTAGACCACTTAGCCCCGCACATTCTCGGCGCCGCGCGACTGCGACCAGTGAGCTATTACGCACTCTTTCAAGGATGGCTGCTTCTAAGCCAACCTCCTGGCTGTCTCGATCACGCGACGACCTTTGCCACTCAGTGGTCATTTGGGGACCTTAGCGGACGATCTGGGCTCTTACCCTTTTGACCTTGGAGCTTATCCCCCAACGTCTGACTCTCTCCCGCCTACCGACGACTTTGTCGTTTGCGAACAGGCAGTAATCCTTCACGGACCCCTTCCATTCACAGAGCGCTACCCCGTCGGTATTGGTCGGGGAGGCTCGCCCTCAAGCGATTTCGGGGAGAACCAGCTATCTCCGTGTTCGATTGGCATTTCACCCCTAGCCGCCGCTCGTCCCAGCCCTTTTCAACGGACACGGGTGCGGCCCTTCATCCCGGCTTAAGGGGATTGCAGCCTGGCGCCGGCTAGATCACACGGTTTCGGGTCGACCGGCGGCCACTGGCCGCCCTCTTCAGACTCGCTTGCGCTCCGGCTCCCGACCTCCCGGTCGTTAACCTCGCGGCCTGCCGGTCACTCGCCGGTTCATTCTTCAATAGGCACGCCATCATGAGGCGAACCCCACTCTGACGGCTTGACAGCACACGGTTTCAGGATCTCTTTCACTCCCCTCCCGGGGGGCTTTTCACCGTTCCCTCACGGTACTCTGCGCTATCGGTGACGGATGGTCGGGAGTCTTGGGCGGTGGGCCGCCCGGCTTCCCACGGTCTTCCACGAGGACCGTGGTACTCTGGAACCTGTCCCGGTCTGCGCGCGTCTGCTCCGACGGGGCTCTCACCCGCTAGGGCGCTGCATTCCAACAGCTTCGGATCGACGGCGCAGAGCCGGTGTCGGTCGACATACGCCGACAAGACAGGCCCGCAACCCGCCCGAGGCGCCGGTATGTCCGGTCACGCCTCGAACGTTTGGACTCGTCCCGGTTCGCTCGCCGCTACTACGGGATTCGCTGACGCTTTCTCGACGCAGGTACTGAGATGTTTCAGTTCCCCGCTTTGGACTCGGTTTCGCCCTGTGGCGAACCGTCCAGACCTGCCGGTCTGGGGGTTTCCCCATTCGGTGACCCTCGGATCGTTGCGTGCGACGCCGCTCCCCGAGGCCTTTCGTGGCGTGCCACGACCTTCTTCGCCCCATCCGCACCCGAGGCATCCCCCGTGTGCTGGTTGTCTCTTTCTCCTGTAAAGTTGTCAAGGTCCGCCGGCCGCGGCGCTCTGCGCCGCCGTCGGTCCTCGGAAACCATATCGTCATGTGAAGCTCCCTAGAAAGGAGGTGATCCAGCCGCACCTTCCGATACGGCTACCTTGTTACGACTTCACCCCAATCACCGACCCCACCGTCGACGGGACCCTCCGCATCTGCGGTTGGATCGCCCGGCTTCGGGTGTGGCCGACTCTCGTGGTGTGACGGGCGGTGTGTACAAGGCCCGGGAACGAATTCACCGCCCCATGCTGATGGGCGATTACTAGCAATTCCGGCTTCATGCAGGCGAGTTGCAGCCTGCAATCCGAACTGAGATCCCGTTTGAAGGATTGGCTCCGGCTCGCGCCGTCGCATCCCGTTGTCGGGACCATTGTAGCACGTGTGTAGCCCAGAACATCAAGGCCATGCGGATTTGACGTCATCCCCACCTTCCTCCGGTTTGTCACCGGCAGTCTCGTGTGAGTGCCCGGCCGCACCGCTGGCAACACACGACAAGGGTTGCGCTCGTTGCGGGACTTAACCCAACATCTCACGACACGAGCTGACGACAACCATGCAGCACCTGCGCTCGCTCCCCGAAGGGCCCGCCGCTTTCGCGGCGCTCACGAGCGTGTCCAGTCCTGGTAAGGTTCTGCGCGTTGCGTCGAATTAAACCACATGCTCCACTGCTTGTGCGGGCCCCCGTCAATTCCTTTGAGTTTCAACCTTGCGGCCGTACTCCCCAGGCGGGGTACTTAGTGCGTTAGCTCCGGCACCGCCCGGTGGACCCGGGCGACACCTAGTACCCATCGTTTACGGCGTGGACTACCGGGGTATCTAATCCCGTTCGCTCCCCACGCTGTCGCGCCTCAGCGTCAGGGCCAGGCCAGTGCGCCGCCTTCGCCACGGGTGTTCTTCCTGATCTCTACGCATTTCACCGCTCCACCAGGAATTCCACGCACCTCTCCTGCCCTCTAGCGCGACCGTTTAGCCGCCCTCCTCCGGGTGAGCCGGAGGCTTAAAACCGCTACGTATCGCACCGCCTACACGCCCTTTACGCCCAGTAATTCCGGACAACGCTTGCCCCCTACGTCTTACCGCGGCTGCTGGCACGTAGTTTGCAGGGGCTTCCTCCGTCGGTACCGGCTCCCCGGCCCTTCCGGGCCGGTCTTCGTCCCGACAGACAGAGCTTTACAACCCGAAGGCCGTCTTCACTCACGCGGCGTTGCTCCATCAGGCTTGCGCCCATTGTGGAAGATTCCCTACTGCTGCCTCCCGTAGGAGTCTGGGCCGTGTCTCAGTCCCAGTGTGGCCGTTCACCCTCTCAGGCCGGCTACCCATCGTCGCCTTGGGAGGCCATTACCCCCCCAACTAGCTAATGGGCCGCGAGCTCCCCTGTGAGCGCCTGTTGCCAAGCTTTCTTCCGGTTCCCCGGAACGTATGCGGGATTGCCGCGCCTTTCGGCCCGATATCCCCCACTCACAGCCCGATCACTCACGTGTTCCTCACCCGTCCGCCGCTGACCCGAAGGTCCGCTCGACTTGCATGTATTACGCACGCCGCCAGCGTTCGTCCTGAGCCAGGATCAAACTCTCCATGACTCATTTCTGTCTTCTGACGTGATTCGATAACTTTCACTTCAACATGACGATATAGTTTTCAAGGACCGACTGCCCGAGGTCTTGACCTCGTGGCCGTGCTGCCCTGTCGGACAGCTTTGATATAATAACACCGCATCAGCCATACTGTCTATACCTAAAAAATCACCAAAACAAGCCGATTCTGATGGATAGAGCTATTTATATGCACATGTTAAGCACATGCGCCAAATTGCTCAAAATTTATAGGTGATACTCGCTTTTCAACATGTCCAAATTTGCTTGTCTTCATACCTATCAGTAAGGATTTCACATAAAAATCCCACGACCAATGGTCGCGGGATCACGCACATGATAACTGCTTAATTCGATGTCATAGACGAACCATAATGACTATACATCAATATTAAGTAAACGATAAAGGCCACGATAAATCCGACAAACCATGAATAATTAAAAAGCCAACTCAACGACGGTACGACCTTACCAATCAGAGAAACGACAATGCCTGCAACTAAAGCCCAAATCGCTCGAGGATTATATCCTCTTTCATAAAAATATTGACTGCGCTTCTCATAAAGCTCCTTCACATCAAGTTTTCTGTGGCGGAACACCCAATAATCTGCAATAAGAATAGCGGCAATCGGTCCAAGAAATCCCGAATACACATTTAACCACGTGAAAATATAAATATGCGGGTTCGAGATGAGTAGCCATGGAGCCATAAGTATTCCCAAAATGCCGGTGATAAGACCGCCCCGTGCAAATGTCAAATGCCGAGGAAATAATTGAATGAAATCATAAGCAGGTGATACGATGTTTGCCGCAACATTCACGGATAACGTTGCCACGACCACAGCACCCAATGAAATGAGCAAAATCACTACATTGTGAAAATGTCCTAAAAGGGTAATGGGATCGGAAATGGCATGATGAAACACCACAATCGTCGCCGAGGTGACAAGAACACCAATGCCCGAAAATATGGTCATGGTTAACGGGAGTCCTAATGCCTGACCCCATTCTTGAGCTTTTTGACTCTTAGCAAAACGGGTAAAATCCGGAATGTTAAGAGATAAAGTGGCCCAAAATCCGACGACGCTGGTTAACGCAGGAATTTCAACGGCCCAAAATGCCGCACCGTGAACTTTTGCCGCTGCGTTGAGCAAAGGTCCAAAGCCATGAGCTGCCGACACAGCCCAAATTAATAGGCCGATACCCAATAATAACACAAGAGGCCCTGCCCATGTTTCAAACCGTTTAACCGCCTGAATACCGTGATAAATAATCCACACGTTAAGAAACCAAAATAGTAAAAAGCTAATCCATCCACCCAAATTCATTCCCAGGAATGTTCCTGTGTTAGAAAAGTGATTCCAATGAGGAACGATGAGTAAGAGAAACGTTTGGATAGCTTGTCCTCCAATGGCGGTTTCTATTCCGAACCATCCTGCGCCAACCAAAGCTCTCAACACAGCCGGAATGCCTGCACCTATAACTCCAAAAGATGCTCGCGCCAAAACCGGAAAAGGAATACCATATTTGGTCCCGGGATGGGCATTTAATAGAATGGGGATTAAAACAATTAAGTTACCAATAAAGACGGTTAAAATCGCTTGCCACCAATTAAGGCCCAGGACAATGAATCCGCCAGCCATCAGATAGGTCGGAATGTTATGTGCCATGCCAATCCACAAGCTGAGATAATTATAGAGTGACCATTGTCGTTGCTCAGGAGTTGTTGGGGCTATATCTCGATTAACATATGTCACGTCGTCATTTGCTTGAGAAACCATTACGGTGTAGGCATCCTCCTTTAATACTACTGTCGCATAGATGAATGCAGTAAACAGATGCGGACATAGTATGTCCCAAAACATCATACGCGAAGTCAAGGAGGATGCCTACGGGTGATTTCAAGCTAATGTTGTTGGAAAACCATCGATTTTAGAAGCCTTTGAACTTTATGAGACCTGATGACGACGAAATCGGGGATAGAGAACTGTATGATGACGAGAGCGGGTCGGAATCCCTTTTAGCCCTTTTTGTTCTTGTATATACGTATTAAGAGCCGTCACAGCCGCAGTGAGTTCGGCGTTTGCTTGCTCTTGATGTAAAGTGTCTGCCCAATCCCATTGTTCCCATGCGAGTTGATAACGCGCCAATAGCCGTTCAAATTCACTAAAGTTATCCACCATCATTCACCCTCCTACCTTAAAGAAGTTGTGCATAACGCCACATAGGGTTAAGGTGTCGAAAGCTTAGCCGTGAACGCACGTAAAACATGGATTGTATTTCCAATATTTATCATCATACTATCATAAATTGACAAACAAATTAGATTTTTATTTGTGCATACTGCTTATATTATTGGCATTTCAAAAACAACGGGCTTCGTCATGTAAAATGTTTTGAGCTCGTTGAAAAATCTCCAAAAACATGTCGTGTGTTAATTTTTTGGTCTGGGTATTTTGGCGGCTCGGATGGTAGGACATTAACAAGGTAAGCCTGTGAGAATTAATCGTCCAAGTTTCTTGTTTTCCATGAGCAAAGCTAAGTCCGCGAGTATTTATGCCGCGATTATTGAGATACCGGCGAAAGGCTTCAAAAGCAAAACGGCCGAGGACTATCACGATTCGAGGTTTAAGAACATCCAACTCTTCAACCAAAAAGTGAAAACAATTGGCAGCTTCTTGACGGGTCGGTTTATTTTGTGGTGGGGCACAACGCACCGCAGCCGTGATATACACATGGCTTAGTACCAAACCATCATCTTTGTGTTCGCTTGTGTTTTGATTGGCAAATCCTGTCTCATGTAAGGCATTGATTAGCCAACTAGCTGAATCATCTCCCGTAAACATACGACCAGTACGGTTGCCACCGTGAGCAGCAGGCGCTAAGCCAATAATAACGACTGGAGCATGAGGATCGCCAAATCCAGCCAGTGGCTTCCCCCAATACTCTTGATCGCGAAACCGCCTGACCTTTTGGACGGCGACTCGTTCTCGCCAATCGACAAGACGAGGACACTGGCGACACATAATGGTAGCCTGTTGGATTTCTAGCAGTTTATTATCGTTCATCGCGTCAATCCCTCTTTACTCTATGAATTATCAGGGGCCATAGGCTGAATCGATTACAATAAATATGCCATAATGCCATTATGGAAATGTGGGATACTCACGTACATTTGGACCAAGTTCATCATCTTAAAGATACCGTACAACGCGCAATAAATTGCGGTGTCACGCACTGGGTACTCGTTGCAATAGGTCCTCAGGCCTATTACCAACAGTCGCAATGCCTTAAAGTCCTCGCGCCTCTTGGCCTGCGTTTTTTACGCAGCATTGGATTACATCCTGAGCACCCTTATTCGCTAAATGACATTCGAGAAGTCGCTCGTCTTCTTGAACAAGAACCCATTGCCGCCATAGGCGAAATAGGATTGCCAACCTACCGGTTTTTGACGCGGCAGGAATTCAATCGTAATTGGGATGGTCTGTATATTCAGCTGGGATGGGCAGAACGCAAAAATCTTGCGGTCATTATTCATGCCGTTCATGCCAGTACCGAACCAATGCTTAGAATTTTAGAAGAGTTCCCGAATTTGCATCGGGTTGTATTTCACTGGTTGAAAGCGCCGAAAGAGATTATTACAGAAATTGTCCATCGCCAATATTTTGTTGGTGTGACACCGGATGTGATTTGGCGTCAGCGGGATCAAGCTTTATGGTCGTTGCTTCCCCCTTCCAGTATTGTGCTTGAAACAGACAGCCCATGGCCTCATCATCCAGACAAATCAGTTAGTGAACCCGCAGACATTGCCGAACTGATACATTATTTAAATCACACGTTTCCAAATCAACGAGACTGGGCATGGCAAACCACTTTAAATGCCCGTAGGTTATTTAACCAGGAACTTCCGGAACACCCATCACAGGTGAACAACCGAGCCATGTAACCATTAATACCAGTCTCCACAGTCTGTCTTTCTTTTAAGGATCAAAATCATTTACTATGAAACATCATGGTCATATTTGGCCTAGGTTCAACACGCTGCGGTAAAAATTCGAACGGTCAGATTCTGCTACAACGGAGCAGCCAGCGGAAAGAGAACTAGGGCCGGGATAAAAGTCCTGTAAACTACAACAGAAGCACTATAAAGCGATTTGAGATAGGAGACGCATTTTGATGGCGGACTGTGGTTGGACCACAAATGATTCCTTGTATCAAGCATATCATGATGATGAATGGGGTGTCCCGGTTACGAATGATAACCAATTATTTGAAATGCTTGTGCTGGAGAGTATGCAAGCCGGATTAAGTTGGCTTATCGTACTCAAAAAACGCAAGGAATTTCGGCGAGCATTCTGTAATTTTATCCCTGAACGTGTCGCTCAATTTAACAATAATGATATGGAACGATTATTATCCAACCCACTATTAATTCGTAACCGGTTAAAAATGCAAGCGGCAATAACTAATGCGAAGGCTTTTGTTCGGGTCCAAGCCGAGTGGGGATCATTTGCTAAATATTTATGGTCGTTTGTCCACTACAGTCCAGAAATTCATCAATACGTGTCGTGGGATCAAATACCAGCTTATTCGTCGCTGTCAGAAATCTTAAGTCGCGATTTAAAACGCCGGGGATTTCAATTTGTCGGTCCCACGGTTTGTTATTCTTATTGCCAAGCCGTTGGTGTGGTGATGGATCATATCGTCAGTTGTGATCGCTATTCCGTGCTCAGTCAACCCAAGATCCTTCATCTTTAAGGAGTGACCCTTCACCTCAATACACAAATCAGGATCGCTCAGAGCCATGTGACCTGTCGAGAGTTAGTGGTTTGCTAGTGCCCCTCGGGCTCCAGAATATGAGTCGTGGTGTCAATAGGGTCAGAAGATCTGGTTCGCCACCAAGCAAAAATCATAAATGACACGCCCAACACTAAGAGTCCTAGGCCGGTGAGACCAGCCGAAAATATTTTGTGTTCCGTCTTAATCAAGAGTATGGCGAATAAAAGCCATAGCCCCATACCTCCCAATGCCGATCTGTATTGACGCCGTGTCCATAACCGCGACAGGGCAAGAACAATAAAACTGGTTGTGGCTGCAGACCACATCGGATTAATGCCCCAGACAAAATGTGTTACAGAAAAATCTGTCCAAGCATTAAATCCCACTCCCACACCAATACCGGCTATCATCGCTATTATCACGGTGGTGGGATTTAAATCATCCCATAAAATGACGGCCAACGTTGGCCCGACAACCGCGGCATTGCGAAGGGTCAGGCCAAATACACGCCACCATGCAATGTTATCAGGACGCATCGTGGTATATAAGACCATTAATACGGCTTCTATAACGAGGGCCCAACGAAGCGTGCGCACACTGTGGGACCGATTGATGACATCGCCTCCCACGCTAATTGCTCCCGAAAAAAGCAAGGGTCCGCACCATGTGAGGGCCAACGCCCACACACCGACGCTAAAAATCACATCGAACCCTGGTGAACTATGTTGGAGTACAAGACGAAAAAATGCCATTAAACCTTCTTGATTGGAGTGCCCCATTAACACGCGGGCTTGAATGCCTAACCAAACGCTAAAAATGGTAATCAATATGAGGACTCCTGTTGATAACCAAATGGCACGTTGGGCAGCAAGGCGAGTTTTCGACGCTGCCACGGTTTGAATTTCTGCTTGGGCGGAGAACACGTTTAAGATGTTCATACCGAACCAAACCCAAATGGTTCCATGACCAATTCCAAAGAGATGCCAGAATGCGGGCCTGGGAGAATCAAGAAATGACCCATGATGATGATGAACCAGTTGGCCAAGTTTGATACCAGCTAATATAAGAGACGTAACCACCATGGCAAAATTTAGGCCTTGTGTCTTGGCCAAGGACATCATGCCGGCAAATTGAATATAGGTTACCAATGCGGCGGTCGTAATAAAAAGTGTCACCCATAACGGCCAGTGTAGCAAGACGTGTACCACAGCTCCGGCCGCTAGGGCATTGGACAAGGCAAAAATAGGAAAGGTTATCCCAATGACGATTCCGCTTAAACGCCGGACAGTACCCCCAAATCGTTGTCCTAAGAGATCACTGTTGGAAACGTAGTGATGACGGCGAAACCACGGAATTAATATTGAAACCAAGAGGGACATGAGCCCAACACTAATTCCATACCATATGGCTGCCACGCCCCACCGATACGCTGTATCAATCTCGACGACAATGAGCGAAGAGCTCCATAAGGCTGTAACCATTAGAAAGATTGTCCAGGCGCCGAGCTGCCGATTCCCTTCTCGAAATGTCTCAATGGGGATGGTCTTCTTGTCGCTTCGCCGACTTATGATGATTAAGAAACCCGTGTAAAGAAGGAAACTACCGAGAACAGCCACCTTTATTTGCCCCTCAATTCCCATGCAATGGCATTATTGGCCTAGGGTTACCGTGGCGTAAAAAAATATGCATCGCCTTCTAAAAGGGTGAACAGGTCCATAGTCGTACCGTGACTTTCTTGATATGTCTTGTTGTAGGAAACACATCGGCGAGGGGCTTGTTATGCCAAAAAGACATCACAGTTGGGCCCGTTATCTTTCGACGAACAAAACAATAAAAACGGCCGAATTGATGCGAAATCCTAAAATTTTTCTAGATTGATTGATTGCCTTTGACTTTATTTACCTTTTAAGGACGTTTTTCAAATTTTTCCATTCCGTGTTCTTGTGATACATGAAAATTAGGGCAAAAGCCCTGAACCTCGTACTTTTCAAATAATTGAAGACGATCACAGGTAAGGAGGCGGAGATTATGAGCTGGCGAAACATCGTTATGGCGGTTGTTGGCGCTTGGTTCATGATTTCAGCGTGGGCTCTTAATCCCATGCACTCGAGCGCCTATACTACCACCGCAATTATTTTAGGACTTTTCATTTTGGCAGGAAGCTTGTGGGCATTACGAACCACAGAAGGCATGATATGGCGTTATTACCTTCTTGCATTGATGGGATTGTATATGGGTTTAACGCCCTTCTTTTACCACTTTGAACGATTTGTCGGCGCCTTGTGGATTACGATGCTGATGGGTGTCGTGGTTTTGGCGGCTGGGCTGTGGCAGATTTTTGCCATCCGCCATGCCTCAGGACAACATGAACAATCTGGACACCATCATGTTGCCTGATTACCCGCACGCGTCAAAAACCTACTAAAGTAATAATACCAAGATCATAAAAATGAGTGAGAGAGTTCACAATGATCGCTGTGAACTCTCTCACTTTCGAATAGATGGAAACAATAAGTTTTTCAGTTCTGTGTCGTAAAGCCTCGAGTCTGTTTCCTTCTACTTAAAAGCACGCTGGGATGTGGATGATTCTGTGACGTGATGGAAGGGAATTAATATCGTTGCAGAGACAATTAATCCTCCTAACACAGCCCAAGAATAAAACGTCGTGATGACCCCAAAGTGATTTGCAACCACACCGGCGAGAAGCGTACCTAATCCTGCACCGGAAATTAAAAATAAACCTCGTAAAGACATCACTCGTCCTAACAGATGTTTTGGTGTATATGTTTGAATCCATTCCGAAATGGCGCGTGATGCAACGGCATTTGCGGTTCCAGCTGCTACGAGGATAACCATGGCAATCGCAATAAAATGCCACGTTCCTAACGCGAAAAACGCTACGGACAAACCGGAAAATCCGATAATGATCCGCCCCTTAGAGGTCAATTGCTGCACTTTGGGGGTACCAATTATGCGTCCGCCTAACCATTGTCCAATGGCTATAGCTAACAAAGCCCACCCATATCGAGCGGTCGGTTGATGCCACACCCTGTGCATGGCGGGGGCCGTTAACACATTGGCACCAAATACCAGGGCTGCGCCAAAAAAGCTAACGACTGTCAATAATGACAAAGTTCGGTTGGCTTGAAAGGCGATAAAAGCTTCACGATATTGTTGTTGGGTCGATGTCGCCATTGCAGAGGGATCTTCATGAGGCTGCCATGACGTTTTGTCTACGGAAATGGTACCAATTCGTAGTGCGGAAAAAATAAATAATACAGCAGCCAATGCAAATATCCATGGAATCGTATTCGATTTGACAAAGCCCACACTTACGATAATATAGGCAGCTGCACTAGCTAAGGATTCCCATTGTTGAATGAGACTTATCATACCTTTTAGGTGACTACCTGATAAGACAGGAGTCATCGCTTGAAATGCACTGTTATAAAGAGCAGCAACCCCAAATAACAAAAAATAGCCGATAGTGTCGCCGACCAATGAAGGAATGATCGCAATGGCTAGCACAATCACCGCACGTAAAATATCTCCCCAAATCAAGATTAGACGACGAGATACACGATCAATCCATGCTGTGCTCGTTAAATGACTGACAATGCCAGCCCACCAAGGCATTGAGAGCACCAGACCAAGAGCCGCTGGGCTATGGGTTCGATGAAGAATTAACAGGGCGATAGCCACTTCGATCATGGCATCACCACCGGCAGCCAATGAACGAGCTTGTGCTAGTTCACGAGCTTGTCGAGGTACAGGTGATGAAGCGGGTTTGGACATTTAGGAACTCTCCTCCTATTCTTTACCAATATGAATTATGCATAGCATGACAGCTTGTGTCATTCAGATTTTGTCGAAAAATCTTGAACATCCCGATGTTTTGTCTTCTAATTACAGAAATTGCGCTCATTAGGCGTCAGTTCGTTTGCTCATCAGATCCAAGACAATTTTCCTTGAAAAATTAAACGTAGCGATAGTAATAGGCACAGCAGCAAAAACACGATAATCTACTCTATAAGAAAGAGAGGAAGTGACTATGTGTTCCTCCTGCAAATTCTCATGATTGTTCAGGGACTCTATGCTGTTAACCGGCTTGTCCGTCTCCATTTCCAAGGTGACTGGCCGTACCGGTGGCAATCATCCAGTGTAGAAGGATGGGCGTGGCTTAAAAAATGGCAAAGCGTTTACCGCACTGTCTATACATTTTATAGCATGTTATTGGGTCAGACGATTTTATGGCTTATTCTTTTAAAAAACCTTTCACCGTCCACACTTAATCTATGGCTTCTTGTGAGTTTAGGCATGTTTGTCGTCATCTTTGTGCTGTTGTCTCGGCATATGCAAGTTTTGGTTCGCCAAATCTTTGAACATCCTATAATACCTCCTCCCTCTTTTGACGTGATTTATCGGTTTCTCATTCATCCCCCAGCTATAGATCATTGAATGTTCCCATGGTGAAGGTCGCCCGAGATTTTGGGGAAACCACCGTGGCGTCGACCGTCTTGAAAACATGGGGCAATACTCCGGATTCGCCGCCGCTTATTCACCAACAGGGCGCGCCACTACGTCTTGATGTTCCCTTGAGGGTAACGGGATGACGGTACGTGTCCGTGTGAATGGCAAAGTCCTACCGAGGTCGTTCTCGCTGTGATGTAGACCCTTGTTGAGGATTTTCACCCTTGTCAGTGCCGCTCCGTTGTTTTATCAGATTTTGTCCAAAGAAAAATTGGATACGATCCCAAAAATGTAAGAGTTTTAAGCTGTGTCATCTTATATATGTTAGAATTTTGAATGACACCGCGTAATTATGTTAGAAACCATAATGAGAAAAGGGGGAGATGGGGTGGCATCTGATCCAATGATTCAAAATGATCAGGCGTTTCAGATTGAGACCGAAGGCATAGGCATTATTGCGCCGAGTAAACGTCATGGAACACCCAAAGAACTGTTTTTTGTGTGGTTTGCTGCTGTTTTAACATTCACTGGGGTGATTATAGGACAGTTATTTACGGCTCTTGGCCTCAATGTGTGGGAATCCCTTGTCGCTGCCGTGTTGTGTTCGATTTCCTTTGCTATTTTAGGTTGGGCTTCGGCCACTGGACCGAAATCGGGTACTGTCACCCTGACCACTTCGCGGGCAGCATTTGGAATCAAAGGCAATGTCGTTCCTGCGTTTTTTAGTTGGCTCTCGGCTGTTGGTTGGGAAGCGGTAACGATGGTATTGACGGTCTATGCCTTGTTGAGCTTGTCTCAAATCATGGGAGGTCCCGGTTCCGGAACCGTTCCAACGATTATTGCCCTGATCGTGGCGATTGCGTTGACCTATATTGTTCCTTTGTTTGGCCATGCGACCGTTGTGCTCATGCAGCGGATTCTTGCCTATGCCTTAGCTGTCAGTGGAGTCTTATTACTTATTGGTGTGATTCCCCATGTAAATTGGGGTTTCGCTCCCTCTGTAAAATCTATGGCAGCTGATGGCCCATTCCCCACCTTTGTTCTTGCCCTGTCTATTGGATTAATTTCAACTGTGTGGGGATGGACCAATTTTGCTGCCGATTATTCCAGATATTTACCCAAAGACACGCCATCCAAACAAATTGTTTGGTTCACATTTTTAGGTGGGGGAATTGCATCATTTATCGTGATGAGTTTAGGCATTTTGCTGGGAACCTTTATCAATGCCAAAGCCTACGCCCAAAATCCTGTCTTAGCAATCACGCATGCGGTTCCGGCATGGGCGGTTGTTCCTTTTCTCGTCGTCGTAATTCTGGGCGATGTCACCGCGAACTATTTGAATTCGTATAGTTCAGGAATGAGCTTTTTGTCCATGGGTATTCGCATGAAGAGGTATCTCGCTGTTATCGTGGATGCGGCCATCTGCACACTCATTGCATTATATGCGTTATTTATTTCACCGGGATTCGTGAACTTTTTCGAAAACTTTTTAAGTCTCAATATTCTTGTGATTGGACCGTGGACGGCCATTTATCTGGTTTACTATTGGATGTACAAAGGTCAATATCACAGTGCCGATCTCGTGGATTCTTCGCCGCGTAGTGCGTATTGGTACAGTGGGGGTGTGAATTGGCGGGCGTTGATTGCCTTATTTGTGGGAGCATTTGCAACTTTTTGGACGGTTAATTCGGCTTTATGGGTCAGTCCTTTATCAACGCACTGGTTTGGGGGCGCCGATTTAAGTGCATATTTTGGACCGGTTTTCACGGGATTACTCTTCTTTATCCTGATGCGGAACTCTTCTCAAGAGCTATCAGTGATGCAAGCTAAGGCGCAATAGATGCTCGTTGTGAGTGTCGTTGTAAATGGTGGCTTCAGCTCATTAGAGTGGGCTGAAGCCATTTCTATGATGTGGGTGGCGGCTAAAGAACATCGGGATAATAATGGTTCCTTAACAAAATGACCCAATAATGCATAAACCGTCGATTCGCATGGTACCGCTGCGACGGCGTAAGATCGTCGCGGTTGAGATACATGCGCCACCATTCTAAATGTTTTTCGACACGCCGGTAAATCGAAAGACGATGCTTTGGCCGAGTGCAATGCCAGGATTGGGGATTGGCGCGTTTAAGACACGCTGAAATATAATGATAGCCAGACAGTGAAAGACTGTGATTACGATACGGAGTCGGTTTCATTATCGTTAACGGCGCCCATAATGGCGCGTTTCATGGGACTGGTCTCGGTTTTTAAGTTTCACGGTTTCAACAGCCTCCCCGCATGCCACGAAATGTTATCCTCATTATGCCCCCTCGCCTAGGCCTGATTCCTCAAGGTTCACGGATCGCAGAAGGGACTAGCGCTCTATTTTTACGCCGTGTAGCGCGGTCCTGACATTATAGAGTTCGCAAGAAAATCACAAGACGACCCAGCATGAATGTTTTACGCTCAAGGCATTCCTTGCATCGATTTGTGCATCTTTTCTTGGACATCTAGCAGGAATGTTTGAGAATCATCACGAAGCTATACAAAACATATTTACAGATAACCGACACATAATGGGAGGATCATCAAAAATATGGTTAACCCACCAAAAGCTCCAAAAAAGCCCTATTGGCATCAATTGCACGGTGATATCCGTCCTGATGATTATTATTGGCTTCGCGAACGAAATAATCCAGAAGTTATACGTTATTTAGAAGAAGAAAATCAATATTTTGAATCGGCCATGAAACCTCTGGAGCCCTTGACAGAAAAGCTTGCCAAGGAGATTCGCTCGCACATTGCCGAAGACGATACCGAGATACCGGTACAAGATGGCCCATATTTTTATTACAAGCGTATGGTCGCCAATTTAGAGTATCCCATCTATGCGCGGAAGCGGGCAAACACGCGACAAGAATTAACACAGGTGCCCGAAGAAATTATCCTGGATTTGAATACTCTAGCAAAACCCGGTGAATTTCTCAGCGTTACCGTACAAAAAGTCAGTCCCAATCATCAGCTTTTGGCGTTCTTAGAAAATCATGATGGAACAGACCGGTACACATTGCGTATCTTGGATCTGCGCGATCACCATTTCCTTCCGGATAGCACTCCCAATATATTTTTGCAGCACAGTGTAGAGTGGGATGCGTCCGGACAATTCTTGTATTATTTGAAAGTCGATGAAAGCCAACGTCCCTTTCAATTATGGCGACATCGCCTAGGCGATGTCATGAGCAACGATGTTTTGATATACGAGGAAACCGACCTTACTTATACTCTATCGTTAACGAAGTCCTTGGACGGACAATATCTATTGCTCACTTCCCAAAATAAACGAACAAATGAAATTCGTGTATTACCGACTCAAGAGCCAGAGGGATCGTGGACAGTATTTTGGCCACGAGAAACCGATGTTTTGTACTTTGTGGAACATTGGCATCATCAATTTATTGTTCTGACCAATAAAGAAGCGCGTAATTTCACCCTACTGTCTTGTCCAGATAGCCAACTCTCATCTCCAAATTGCACAGCGCTGGTTCCTTACAACGATAACCAATACTTGCAACACGTGTATCCCTTTGCCCAATGCGTAATCGTATCTGGACGTGAAGAGGGATTAACGCAGCTTTGGATTTATCACGAGGGTCAATTAACCCGCTTACAGTGGCCCGAATCCTTATACTACGTGAGTATGGGGCCTAATCGTGATGCTAATGCGACAGAAATTCTGGTTCATTATGAATCCTTTCTGACACCGACCATTACCTATGGTTTAGACCCGCAAACCAGGCAGTTGACGATCCTAAAACAACAAGAGGTCCCCGGAGGATACGAACCACAAAATTATGAACAGAAACGGTTATGGGTCACCGCGGCCGACGGTGTCGACATACCAGTCTCTATGGTGTATCGCCGTGGACTTCTCCAAGAAGGTCCGCATCCGCTTATTCTCTACGGATATGGGTCCTATGGTATGAGCACAGAACCTCACTTTGATCCCAGCAAGCTTCCCCTGCTGGATCGCGGTGTCATTTTGGCGACGGCGCATGTTCGAGGCGGATCAGAACGGGGTCGCTGGTGGTATGAACAAGGGAAATTAATGAATAAGCGCAACACCTTTACAGACTTTATTACGGTAGCCCGCTATTTAATTGATCATGGATTTACCGTTCCCCAAAAACTTGCGGCTCGAGGACGCAGTGCAGGAGGCTTATTAATGGGAGCGGTATTGAATATGGCTCCAGAATTATTCCAAGTGGTTGTTCCAGGAGTCCCCTTTGTTGATGTCGTCACGACAATGCTTGACGCAACGATTCCTCTAACCACATTGGAATGGGACGAATGGGGTGATCCGCATTTTCCTGAGGCATATGCCTATATGAAATCATACAGTCCCTATGACAACATTGAATCCAAGGATTATCCCCACATTTTCATCTATACCGGATTAAATGACCCTCGTGTCGGGTATTTCGAGCCCGCAAAATTCGTGGCACGACTTCGGGAGATGAAAACAGATACCCATCAATTATTATTAAAGACTCACATGGGTGCTGGCCATAGTGGAGCCTCTGGCCGCTATTCTCGGATCCGGGAAACAGCCGAGGAATATGCATTTATTCTTGATAAATTAGGGATTGGCCAATAGGACGTCCTTAACACTCTACAAAACTCCCGCTTCTCTCTACTTATCAGGAATCATCATGGTTGGCAAACGATGCATCACACTTGTTGCCAACCATTCTCTGTCTTTTGTCAGTGTGCACAAAGACGATACCCACTCATAGACAGATTACAAGCGGCTATGCCAAGATAAAGGCGCTTGTAACGCGGCCAAATTGGGGTATTCTTGGAGGACAAGATGGCAGGAACGGATATGGAAATGGCACAGTGGTTTGCCGTGGCAGACATGAGGAGTCTACCAGATAACAAACCGATCGCTATCCAAATCCTTGACCAATCTATTTTCCTGTGGAAATCGCATCATCAACTTTATGCCGGGTATGATTCCTGTCCGCACCGGGGAACGCCCTTGTCGCTTGGGTCTATTCACCAGGATCACATAGTTTGTCCCTATCATGGGTGGCAATTCGATACGTTGGGGCGATGTACGAATATCCCAGCCCAGCATCGCCTACCACCTCCCCGGGCACGACTAACGATGCTACAGACACATATCTCTCATGACTTAGCTTTTGTCACTTTATCAACCGAGACTCTGCCAGTACCAGATTGTTCCCAGTCACCGGGACGCACCGTGCTGTGTGGCCCTTATGATTTTGCCGCAAGTGCGCCGCGCGTCGTCGAAAATTTTCTCGATGTCGCTCATTTTTCGTTCGTCCATCAAGGTCTATTGGGTTCCATCGATCACCCTGAAATTGTTGATTATCCCGTTAAAGAATATGCATGGGGTATCGAGGCCTCTGAAGTACGGGTCTTCCAGCCTAATCCCGACGGTTCGGGCCAACCTGCCGAGGTATCCTATACCTACCGGGTGGTTGGACCTTATACGGCCCAATTAATTAAGGAGACGCCTTCGGGATATTTTGGTTTAGATCTATTTGCCACACCAAAAGACCCCACGCATACCCAGGCATGGATGGTGATTCATCTAGCATATCATGATAATGCGTTACCGGATGACACATTGCGACAATTTCAAGATACCCTAGCAGAACAGGATCGCAGGATTGTCGAGTCACAAATTCCAAAATTACTCCCCTTAGATGACCGGGAATTGCATATTCGTGCAGATCGTTTATCAGTCTTTTACCGTAAGTGGTTAAAAACCCATCAAGTGCGCTTTGGCACATGTTAAAAAACTTTGCCAGCTACAGGAATTTCTCCTGTTCCCGGCGAATTGATAATCCAGATATTAAAAGGATGATGGCGAAACACCTTAAGGAGGAAAAATGGCTGAATTATCTACGAATTATGATGGTGTTTTAAGTACACTGCAAGCGATATTACAGAAGATTTCTGCCGAATACATCGAGATTCGTTTAGAAATTAACGAATCCACTCAGATTGAAACGGTGGACAATCAAATTAAGCGTCAGGAACATAGTATGGATATTGGTGGCAATGTGCGCGTATTGAGCGAGGGAGCCTTTGGGTTTGTGCATTTTGATGGCTGGTATAATATTGAACAACATGTGCAAACTGCTCTGTTACTTGCGAAGTTGAGTCGCCACTTAGGGACGAGCTCGACCATGTCTGCAGCTGCTCCGGTTCAAATTACACAAAGGCTTTTGATCAAAGAAGATCCGCGCGCAGTTCCTGTCGATATCAAAAGCCAATTACTTATGCATTATGCCGATATTGCCCACCAATACTCTCCCTCGATTCGTTCGGTTACCGGCCGCTATTTCGACCGTTACCGTCACTTATGGTTTATCAATAATCTGGGCACCCAAGTTGAACAAGAAAAATTGGACTTAGGCGGCGCTATCGTCGTGATGGCGCGTGATCACCACGGCGTGGCCCAACGTGCTGTGTCCTTTGGATCATCCGATGATTTTGGGGTTGTCCGTCTTCTCACTGAGGAAGTTGAAGAAGCGGCTAAGAGCGCTATAGCCCTGTTAAGTGCTCCCGAAATTGAAGGCGGAGAATATACTGTGGTGATCGACCCGCATTTAGCCGGTGTGTTTGCACATGAAGCCTTTGGCCATTTGAGTGAGGCCGATGGTCAAATCGGTGATGCCGGTATTCTCGAGACGATGAAGTTAGGTCGGCGTTTTGGTCCACCGAATCTGCATATTTATGATACGGGTAGGGATGTCGGATCAAGAGGTTATTTACCGATTGATGATGAGGGTGTGGAAGCGCACGACGTCGATTTGATTAAAGAGGGAATTTTAGTGGGCCGACTTCATTCTAAAGAAACGGCCGCAGCTTTGGGTGACGAGCCTACTGGAAATGCGCGGGCCCTTCATTATCGCTTTCCTCCCATTGTTCGCATGCGCAATACAGTAATTGCACCCGGAGATACCCCGTTACCTGATATGTTTCAAGGAATCAAACGCGGCATTTATGCTAAGGGCAGTCATGGAGGACAAACTAACGGAGAATTGTTTACCTTTCTCGCAGGAGAAGCGTATTTAATCGAAGACGGACACGTCACCCGTCCTTTAAGAAATGCCGTCTTAACGGGCAATGTTTTTACTACCCTCGCCAATATCAGCGCGATAGGAACGGACTTTACCCGGTTTGAAAGTGGTGGAGGCTGTGGTAAAGCCGGGCAGATGCCGCTACCAGTCAGTCATCATGCGCCCTCTTTACGAATCGAGCACTGTTTAGTGGGAGGGAAAAAATCATGAAGACGTTTTTTGATAAACCAGCCAATTCGCCAACAGTCCCCTGGACTGTTGAGGATAATGGAGAAGCTGTCGACATTACCGAACACGACTGGACTTTGCAGTGGCAAACAGGACAAATTCCTAGGCTAGATCATGGAGAACAGCATGTGCGACAAATTCGTTTGGTACACGATGGGCGTTTGGGAAGTGCCATTTCCCGGTCTGCATCTTGGCCGGAATTAAAAGAGCAAGCGTTACAAGCCAGTGCCTTAGGACCCGTTTCGGCTATCTCGTTTTCTTCCTTCCCGGGTGATGATATGACTACGGTCGTTGACGATTCTCCACCCGATTTGACCGTGATGCTACAGTGGGTTCAAGAAATACGGGACGCGTTAGCCTTTTTACCCTCTTCAACGCGCATTCATGTCTCGGTCAGTTTTTCCCGACAAAAGACTGCCCGTGAAATATCAAAGGGAACCCAAAGTCAGCAAATGCGGCAATATTGGCACGCTAATCTTGGCATCCGAGATGTGCGGGGAACTGATTTTGTTCAGTTATCTTCCTCCACACTCGGTAAGACATGTCCTCGCCCCGTGAAACTCATAGAAGATATCCAACAGCGATGGACATGGACGGAGAAGCAGATTACCCTCCCCGACGGACAATATCCTATCGTGTTTCTGCCCGCCGTGGGCATGAGCTTGCTCTTACCGGTCCTATCCCGGCTAAGCGGTCCTCATTTAATCAACCATAGTAGCCCGTGGGAAGACAGCATCCATGAGCGGGTTTTGTCACCCGACTTCTCTTTAATTAACGATCCGACATTGTCCGGGGGACCCCGTACCAGTTTGTATGATGATGAAGGTCAGCTCGCTTGTGTGCAGCCGCTTATCGAGAACGGAATTTTACGGTCGTTTGTGCTGGATCAAGCTTCCGCCAGTGAATTACACATCCCATCGACCGCCATGGGCTACCGTCCGGCGATCAACCAACTTCCCCAACCCCTTCCGGCGAGTTTGGTGGTTCAACCTGGACAATATAGCTTGAGCGATCTCATGAATTTGGTTCCCCGCTGTTTAATTTTGGGCAACTGGATTGGCGGGCGTTCCACAAACCCACTACGAGGAGACATTGCGGGCAACGCCAGTGAGCTTTATTACGTTGAACATGGAGAAGTCTTGGGAAGAGTCAAAAATACGGTTGTCAGCATAAATGCCTTTTCTGCCTTACGTGATCAATTGATTGCTGTGGGACGTCAGCCGCACTGGATTCCGGCTGGAATGTTGCAACCAGCCCCAGGGTATCTTCCTCCCCTGCTCTTGGATGCTATAGCTATTGCCGGAAAACACACGTCTTAAAGTTTGGTGAGAGTTTGTATATCCACCAAATCCGTACCGTCATGTCGTACTGACCATGAAAAAGCTGAGTAGTTAATTATCTCAAAGGCGAATTTGGTGAATTCACCGTATGTCCTCATAGCACTGGAGTCAACAAGGCTGTGTCTTACATCTGACATGATGACTGTCGCCCCCCGACAGAGAAGGCCGTGAGGAACTTGATGAAAAAACCCGCGGACAAATACATTACCATCCGCGGGTTCATCTTGTGTGCAGGACTCATGGACCCGTCACTGCTATTTTGTTGTCGTCCAATAGTTTGGATAATATAAGTCGGTAATAGGATTAAATGTTGACTCGACATGATGGACCGTGTTAGCCGTTTCATTAAATTGTGCAATCCACGGAAACCATAAATACGGTATATCCTTAACAGCCCATGCTTCATAGGCGAATAACGCTTTTTTGGTCTGCGCGGGAGTCCCTGGAGCATAAGAGGCTTGGATAAGACGGTTCATCGTCGTCGAATTGTAATGACCCGCATTGGCCGCAGAGCCTGTCGCAAATAATTCACCGCCAGTGGGATAATAATCGGGCTGATAGGTCCACCCACCACCCCAAAACGCGGCATCCCACTTGGCAGGATTCGAATGCATAGTTTGAATCACGTTATCAAAGGGTTCTGGCACGAGAGTAACTTGGATGCCTTCTTTAGCCCAGTCAGTTTTGACTAATTGCACCACATCGGTAATGGTATTGCTACCGGATGTGTAAATGAGAGGAAACGCCAATTTAATTCCATTTTTAGTCATCACCCCATTAACCATATGCCAGCCGTGAGCTTCCAGCAACTTTTTTCCGGCTTGCGGATTGAAGGGATAAGGAGCTCGGCTCAACGCCGGATCATAAAATTGGGTTGGTGGTTTAGAAGGAACCGGACCATCTTCTGTGACACCTTGACCATGATAGAAGCTGTTAATAATGCCTTGCTGGTCGATGCCCATTTCTAAGGCTGCCCGAACATATCTTTGACTGAAGACAGGTCCCAATCCCCCCAAGGCATCGGGACTTTGATTGACACGCGCCATGTTAAATCCAAAAGCATAGCCACTCCAATAACGGTCGACATGGTTTAGTGAAGACTTGGAATCCCATAAAGATGGCGGTAGATAGCCCACGTCAACGGTACCGGTTTTCAGTCCAGCGAACTCGTTAGCCGACGACGTTTCGTATTGAAATTCAATCTTTTTAATCGTCGCTTTGTGGCCGCCGTAATGCGGATTAGGAGTAAATGCCCAATAATTGTTGGGTTGCATTTGGGAAAATTGAAAAGGCCCGTCAACGATTTTGAAGGGGGCGGCGGTTGGCACATTGGCAATGCTCTTGATATAAGTAAGTTCTTGGTTCATGTTATTGGGATACTTGTCCCACGCACTTTTGGGAACAGGAATGATTTGCGCGAGACCATTGTGAATAAACCACGATTGGTTGGCCGGGTGAGCTAAGGTTACCACAACCTTATGGGAACCGACAGCTTGCACACTTGTCCAATCGGAGGGAATTCCGCCGCCACCCGCACCCCCATAGGACCAAGGCGCATTATTTTCACTGGCCGCTTTGATAATATCCCAAGTAAACACCACATCTTGAGCAGTAACCGGTTTCCCGTTTGACCAACGATATTTAGAACCTAACGTAATGACATAGCGTGTGCCTGAACTATTATATTGAATATTTGTGGCCAAGGATTTAGCGTAGTCAATACCATCTGTTTTACTGATGTACACTAACGGCTTATACATCATAAAATTCATCTGACTATTAGTGTCAGTAAAGCCTGTTGAGGCGAGAACCGGAAAAAACCAATTTGGCGTGGTTTGCACAGGCAAAGCGACCACGACCGTCGAGGGTGCTGGCGATGTCGACGTAGAAGAAGATGGCGCGGTCGTCGAGCTCTGCCCACAGCCAGCCGTAATAAGTCCCAGAATGGTGGCACTGAGAATGAAAGGTGAGACGTTCTTCATGGACAACCTCCTGTAGCCATTGGATGTAAGGACAAGGACAGACAAATGACCGGTAGATATCCCGATCCAGCGTCTTCGCTCGATAAATCGTCGAAATATTGATAGGTAATGCTCTAAAGATCTGTGATGCGATAGTGAGGAATACACCGTATTATAGTCAATAATTGTCGAAAAGAAAAGATTATTGTTAGATCGACAAAAAATGATGAAAATCGCAAGATCCCAATGTAAGAAATCAGTCCACAAAATTGGGCAAGATAACAAACTTTTGTTGAGCATCTTAAAACCATTTAAGCGACACGGTACCATAAAAATGTCTTCCGGTTTCCTAATGCTCCATCATAATAACTAAGGAGACATGGTATGAAATCGTTGTCGTGGATAGCATTACTTTCTCTGACAGGATTTACATGGGGCACCACGCTCTTGGCCTCTTCCCCCTTCTCTTCCGCGTCACCGGCGCCTCGCCACCAATTGAGTTTTTGGCAAATTCCGCGGATAGGCATCATGAGTCCTATGGCCATGGAACAGGCCCCCATATTGGCGGCTATGAAAGTCCAAGCCACAATTCGCAAAGATGGATATGTATTTTATGTGGGAACGTTGGCGGGTCAACCTGTGGTAGACGTACGAAGCGGCGAAAAAGAATATGCGGCGGAACTGGCCATGACCTTAATGGCTCTCACCTTCCATTTAAAAGGCGCATTGTTAGCCGGTACCGCTGGTGCCCGCAATCCCTCCGTACACGTGGGAGATGTTGTGGTTAGTGGATTTGTCGTCGACAAATCATCATTACACTATCATAATCAGGGTGATGCCACGCCTTACACCGGAGTGGAAATGCTTACCACGCACCGTTCACTGCAGTCACATGCGATCGTTGGCGGATATGGTATTATTGGACCACGTCCCCATAATGCGTCAAGTTTTGGTTATGGTTCTTCGCATCCCTCGCATCACTATGTTTATTTCGAAGCGTTAGCCGGTTCTCAAACTCTTGCCACGCTGGCATTGCATTCTCAAGCGGTTCTCGGAACGACCCCCCTTAGCGACATTACCGGCAATCCCGACCAGTCGGGATCGCAACCCGCCCATGTCATAGAAGGCGTCATTGGGAGTGCCAATCAATGGACGGAGCCCTTATCCTGGATGGCTGCCCAAAACGCTTTATACCCGTCAGATGCCGGTGAAAATGAAGGAATGGGCTTCGCTTATGTGACAACACAAATGGGTATTCCATGGCTAATTGTGCGGGGTATTTCGGATTCCCCATGGTATCCGTCAACGTATCATGGCGTCTTAGCAGCCGATCGTGCCGCTAAAATTGTAGAAAGTGTGGTCGCCCACTGGCCAAAACCTTCCGCTCTCCGCAATACGGCCACGTTTTCGGACTTATCCCCAGAAAGCAATGCCCAAAAATGGGGTTACATCGTAGGGAATAAAGCCTTCTACAATGTGGGGCCGGTCACAGAAATTGTGTATACAAACTCTCATGGTAAGACCATAACCATTAACTCTCCGAACGACTCAGAATATACCATGCCTTAGCCAGAAATTCACCACAACACTCATAACAAACGGGCGACGACGATATTCAGCGCTCCTTTTTTGTGCGGAAACTAAAAGGAGCGCTGAATATTGCCCGACATGATGCGACTAACCACACCCGGCTATAAAGGATGAGGACAGCATGAAAAATTATTCTGGAATTTTGTCGATATTTTGATGGGCAAAGGATTCAAAATATGTTTAAATTTGACTAATGCGTATTTTTACACAGTTAAACGACAAGACAAGATCTATCAAAAGAATGAGGAGAGGATTTGCATGATCATTTTAGAATTGATCGGGGTGGCCTTATTTAGCCTGGCGGTATGGGACGTGACATTGCAAACGGGTGATTATGATCGCAAATTAGTCCGCGAATATCACCAGGCCCAAAAGTTGGCTCAACTGACTGGGGAGAAGCCTCCAACATGGGATGCTTTTCGGGAAGCGCCCATTGACTTCAATGTCCGCCTGATTACAGCGCCTCTTGTGGCCGCCTCCGGATGCGATCCCTGTTCAGATGATGTCTAATTGGTCGCATTCTCCTATCCTCACCATGAGTCCTTCAGGTCATTTCCTCTTGCTTGGTTATCAGGATGCATGGAACCGGAAAGATGTTTATGTTGACATTTCGGGTTGATTGGGTACAACATGACGAGAGTAGTACCAAAATCCGATGACTGCGGCACTAATCATCACCATTCCGGTTAAACTCAAGACCGTTTGTGGATGAAAAACTTTGTATAATGCGGCCATGACACCCAGTCCCATCACACCGAGCCCGGACATGACAAACTGTTGGACCGCAAACACATGACCTTGATCTAACGCAGGAATATGCTCTCCAATATGGGTATCTAAGGCAACATGCACGGCTGGAGAGGCAATGGCGCCGACAATTGCAGCTCCCAGAGCCCAATAATAAGACGGGCTTAACGCGAGCAAGGCAAACCCGATGCCGGTCATGGTCCATGATACGAAATAGAACTTTTTGAGAGATCCCCGGATTTGCGGGAGAAGCCACACCGTGCCAATAATAGTACTCAAACCCCACGTAGACCGTATGACCCCATAGCCTAATGATCCATGGTGCCATTGCTTGAGCACTAGCAAAGGAATGCCCAACGTGAAAGCCGGCCATAGGAGATTATTTAGACCACGAATCGCTAATGCCAGACGAAGAAACGAATCATGTGTTATTTGCCGCACAGCCACCATAAACTGGGGCAATGACTTTTGTTGATGTACCGGACGCGGTAATCCACTCCACGTGGTATGAAGCGGCTTAACAAGCAAAAAAGCGGTGGTTAGCAATACCGTAATACTCAAAACAAGTCGTGAAAATGAAAGGTTTGCCAAGCCCCAACCCGCCGCTAAGGGGCCTAAGAGAATCCCAAAGCGCGAGGCCAACTCATAGCCACGGGACGCTTGGCGCAAACGGTTCATAGGCGTATGACGCATAAGATGTGCCTGAAGCAAAGGAACAATGCGGCCTGACAACCATCCATTGATGAAAGCAACAACCAATAATCCCACCAAAGATGGTGGTGCTAAAAAAACACCGACACCCATAATGAGGGTTTGAAAAAGGATGACGGTTGCGATCGATTGCCCACCCCCTCTTTGGGGTCCAAGCAAACCGACAAAAACATCAGCAACTGTGCCTAACATTAAGGCAAAAGCCATCCATTCCGCTGAATGGGTTTTTTCCAACACGCGCCATAATAGCAGAACGGACCAACTATTTTGAACAAAATAATTGAGAAACACAACCCACAGAAATTGACGATAGTGCCCATCAGGCATTCTTTATCCTACTTTCCCATCCTGGGTGATAACGCTCTGTCTTCAGTGAACTGCAATCCCATCTTGTGCCCCCATAGGGTCTATCCATCTCTAACCATGCCATTATAGGGATGATGGGATGCTCACAACACCATGACGTGTGGGACGGTCCCCACAACTCTGTGGCGTGGGCAGAATTTTGCCTGGGTTACACAGTCCTAACGGATCAAAAATTTGTCGGAGGCGTGATTGAGCGTTCAAGTCCAATTCATTATACATATAGGCCATTTGTTGAATTTTTTCAATACCGACTCCATGCTCTCCCGTAATACTTCCCCCCACATCGACACATAACTCGAGAATTTGTTGTCCCAGCATTACTGCACGTGCTAATTCCTCTGGGTTTCGCGCATCATAACAAATGAGAGGATGTAAATTACCATCACCCGCGTGAAAAACATTGGCCACACGCAACCCGAATTGCTGGCTAAGTGCCGCAATGGTTTCAAGCACATGAGTCAGTTGACTTCGGGGAATCACTCCATCTTGCACTAGATAGTCGTTAGAAATGCGCCCGATAGCCGGGAAGGCCATTTTTCGGCTTTTCCACCATAAATCCCTTTCGGCATCGTTGGCCGCAAGCTTTACCGTGCGTACATGATGCGCGGTGCAAACATTCATCACTTCCGCTGCCACATCATCGACACCCGCTTCCAGCCCATCAACTTCAATAAGCAACACGGCCTCAATATCAGAGGGATAACCCACACGGTAGTGACTTTTATCGACGGCATATAAGGTGAGTTTGTCCATCATTTCGCAGGCTGCTGGAATGATGCCATGGCGGATTAGTGCTGATACCGTATCTGATGCATCTTCAACGCGGTCAAACAAGGCCAAAAGTGTCTTGACAGATTCCGGCTTTTTAAGAATTTTGACAGTGATTTCCGTCACGATGCCTAAAGTGCCTTCGGATCCGACAACGACGCCTAGCAAATCATAACCCACGGCATCTCCGAAATTTTCCCCGAGTTCCACAATCCGACCAGTGGGCAACACGCATTTGACTGCGACCACGTGGTTGGTGGTGACGCCATATTTTAAACAATGTGATCCACCCGAATTCTCGGCGACGTTACCTCCGATAGTACATACGGACTGACTGGAAGGATCAGGGGCATAATAAAAGCCATGACTCGCAATCTTTTGCGTCAAGTGTAAGTTGACAAAACCCGGTTGAACAACCGCCCGGTGATTCTCATAATCAATACTCAAAATTTTGTCCATCTTGACCAGATTAATAATAACTTCGTGATGGGTGGGCGTTGCTCCTCCGCTGAGCCCAGTCCCCGCCCCGCGAGGAAGAAATGCAATACCGTGTTGGTAAAAATATTGTACAAGCAAGGATACCTGTTCAGTCGTTTCAGGAAAAACGACGGCGGTAGGTTCAGCTTTTTCCGCCGTATAAGCATCACAATTGTAGGCTTTAATTCGGGCCGGATCATATAGCAGATTCTTCTCCCCGACAATACATTGAATAGCCTGAATACTTTGCGTATCGAGCATTCTCTTCCCTTCTTTCATCGAGTTACGCACGCGGTTGAAACCGAGGGTACTCCCCTTCTTGCTAGAACGATTGCAATATCCTTTCTCCTCAAGAGTGTCAACGCGCGTCCCCTTATCAGGGGTCATAAGTCACATAAGGGCCCATGCGGTCAGTTGAGAATTGGACGTGAGCTAATCCCCTACGACTCTAAACCGGATTCCTGTTGGTAGGCTAAGTCAAGCAATTCCACTGTATGGACAACGTTCACGTGACGTTGATGTTTGTTTAACCCGGCTTTAATCTGCAAAAGGCAACCGGGATTGCCTAGAACCACTGTATCTACATCTGGCGGAATATCCGCGACTTTTTGATCCAATAGTTTTCCTGCCATGTCGGGATGGGTCAGATTATAAATCCCTGCACTCCCACAACAGCGGTCTGCATTGGGCATTTCTTCAAACTGGATTCCTGGAATGGATTGGATCAAGCGGCGGGGTTGCTGCCTAATTTTTTGTGCGTGGCATAAATGACATGCATCATGATAGGTTACTGCACCCGATATGGAATGTTTGGGTGGCTCAAAGCCGGTTTCGACCAAAAATTCCGAGACATCCCGTACCTTGTTGGCGAATTGCGTTGCCAAATCATATTCCTCTTCAGAAAGTTCCTCAAATAAGTCGGGATATTCTTTCATGGCCGCCCCACACCCAGCCGAGTTAGTGATGACGTAATCCACATCCGCTTCAAGAAAGGCACGGATATTCGTTCGGGCCAGAGACCGAGCCGTAAGCCTATCACCCGCATGCACATGCAAAGCACCGCAGCAGACTTGTTGAGTAGGCATCACAACTTCCCAACCATTATGTGCGACAACGCGTATCGTGGCCTCATTAATCGGTGACATGAGAGCATCCATGACACAGCCCGTAAGGAGTCCTACTCGGCCCTTGGGCGAGGTTTGAGGTGAAGTCACGGTGGGCCATGTTGTCAATGTCGGAGAGGACGGCGTAGGCAAAATATCTTCGTAATCCCGCAGGTGTTGGGGCAATAATTTGGTTATTTGGGTTTTGTGAGCGAGAGAACGCAAACCCGATCGGTGGTAGAATCGGAGGAATTTGCCAGCCCACCTCAGTCGTTTCGGATAGGGAAACAGATGACGGAGGGTAAATTGCTGAACGCGGTTTAGCCGCCCGTGCTCTGTTTGCCAGGCATAAATTTGCCCGCGGGCATGTTCTATGAGATTGCCCACTTCCACTCCCGAAGGGCAGACGCTTTCACACGCCCGGCAATCCAAGCAGGTCATCACCGGATCAATGACAGCCTCATCTAATGGAATATCGCCGAGAGCCGCTTGCTTGATCAAATACACGCGTCCTCGCGGGGAATGATTTTCATCGGATGATTGTTGGTACGTGGGGCAAACTTCCAGGCAAAAGCCACAGTGAACACATTTAGAATATTTATCGGGCTGAGGCGGCTCCGGATAACCAAATGCTGTTGCGCGCTCTTCATTCGTTGATACCAGTCTTTCTGCCATGGTTAGATCCCTCCGACAAATATTCCCGGATTGAACAGATGCTGCGGATCATACTGATCCTTTACTAACTGCATAAGTTCTAATGCCCCATCTTGGAGACGAGGACTGTAAAAAACCTCAATACCGTGGCGTACTGCCAGTGGAGCCTTTTCAATAACCAACGTGCCCTGCTGGGATTGAACCCATTGGCGAAGACGAGTCAGGGCGCGTTTGGCCTCGTCAACATGCTCAGTTTTGAGAAACAAACGTCCGATGCCCTCGGGTAAAGTCACCGAGATATGTGAGGTTATATCGTGATCAGCCTTCAGTTGGTGTTGAATATTAGAAGCCAGTGATGCGATATGGGCCGGTTGTGTCTGTAAGCGCAGAACGATGGAAGCGGCACCAAGAATCCGCCGGTACTCCCGCCAAAAATCGTCGACCTCTAAAGGCCCTATGACTTGCAATGACTGTCCAGCCAGCTGATAGAGCGTGTCACGCTGAAAACGAGCTGAGGCTTCATTTTCATCACTCCCAATGATTAACGTCCATGGCGAGGACGTCGCCGTGTTCCCCGGTAACAACGGTATCTCTCCCATTAATTCAAAACAGGCGGGAATCAAGGATGAGTCCATAATGGCACGTTGCCAGCTGATAATTTCGTTAAGAGTCCCCGGCAAAGCGCAAAGTTCGCGGTAGCGCGGAATCGGCTTCACTTTCAAGGTGCACTGGGTAATAATCCCTAAAGTACCCAAAGATCCGATAAACAACTTGCTGAGATCATAGCCAGCAACATTTTTGACGACATGGCTTCCCATTTTGACCGCAGTCCCGTCGCCCAATACCACCCGAAGGCCCGTAACCATGTCGCGAAGCGTGCCATAATGCGCACGATAAGGTCCCGATTTAGCCGTCGCTACAATCGCGCCAATGGTCGTGGTCTCTTCATCGCACACGGGATCAAGTGCTAACATTTGTCCTTCTTGAGCCAGGATATGTTGGAGCTTGTGTAATGTCATGCCCGCTTCGACCGTAATCAGCATATCTTCCGGAGCATAATGAATAATGTTTTGGAGATTGTGGGTATCGAGAACAATTACAGGCCTTTGCCTGGGAATATTGCCGTAAGACCCCATCGCGCCACCCCCACTAGGAGTCATTCGCCACCCTTGGGTCCGGGCCATCTGGACAATTTGCATAATCTCACTTTCTGAGGACGGCAATACTCTAATGAATGACCAAACCTGTTCTTCTTCATTCCCATCATTAACGAACTGTTCGATTCGAACACGAGAGGAGCTGAGAACCCGTTCTAGACGATTCGCTATTATTCGCAAATCATTGCGTGTGAATCTGTCCATAGTCACGCCCTTTAAATGTTGTCAGATGAAGAATAAGAGTGCATGTGTGTGTTTTAGTGAACATACTGTTCTCTGTCTTTAAGATGGTCCTATTTTATCTAACAATTT
Source organism: Sulfobacillus thermosulfidooxidans DSM 9293 (assembly GCF_900176145.1). Taxonomy (NCBI): domain Bacteria; kingdom Bacillati; phylum Bacillota; class Clostridia; order Eubacteriales; family Clostridiales Family XVII. Incertae Sedis; genus Sulfobacillus; species Sulfobacillus thermosulfidooxidans. Next base: position 3,217,370 of record NZ_FWWY01000001.1, read on the forward strand.
GAATTCTTGGCAATGAAAAAATGTTTTGGCGAATAAAATGCGAAAAAGTTAATGCCTAATAACCGTTATCACCGTCAACACCAAAGGTTTTATCCTCAGACCCGACACGTGACCGGCAAAATGAGTTCGGCCAAGAATTTACAACAATGCGCGAGGAATATGGGAGGTCATGAGGGTCACCATATGCTATGATTTGTACTAACAACGAGTTTGTCATAATCTGGTTATGTACCGGGGGGTACGACCATTCCAAATGGAGTGACATGATGACACGGCTATTAAAAATATTGCGTCCAGCATGGTTCTCCATCAGTTTGATTATCATTTTTACGTTTTTGCAGACCTTATCTACCTTATACTTACCGCGACTCATGGCAAATATGGTGGACCAAGGTGTCGTCAAAGGGAATATGTCCGATATTTTTACAGTGGGAACTATGATGTTGATCGTCACGCTGTTGGCAGCGGTCTTCTCTATTATCGCGGGATATTTGGCGTCGAAAACCTCCGCAGAATTCGGGCGCATTGTACGGGGCCAACTTTTTCGCCATGTGGAGTCATTAATGCCGCACGACTTTGACCAATTCGGAACCTCCTCCTTGATCGTGCGCTCAACCAACGATGTCATGCAAGTGCAGCAATTTGTCAATATGCTGCTTCGCATGATGGTGATTGCTCCCCTCATGGCTGTGGGCGGCATCATAATGGCTGTCACCACCAATGCCAAATTATCGGTAATTCTGCTTGTGGTATTACCTCTTTTAGCGGTGGGAGTTTATCTCATTTTGAAACACGGTCTTGTTTTGTTTCACTTGATGCAACAGAAGGTCGATGTGTTAAACCGTATTGTTCGCGAGAATTTGATGGGAGTGCGGGTGATTCGGGCTTTTAACCGGGACCCTTATGAACAGTCTCGTTTTGAACGTGTTAACGGAGATTTGACCCAGGTTTCGATTCGGGTTTATGCGTTAATGGCATTATTCATGCCATTGGTGATGCTGATGATAAACTTATCGACCGTGGCGATTTTGTGGTTTGGCGGACGAGAAGTGGTCATAGGCACACTGCAGGTAGGCAATTTGATGGCTTTCATTCAATATGTCACCCAAATTATGTTTTCGATTATGATGGTATCGGCCATGTTTTTTATGATTCCCCGAGCGCAAGCATCGGCTGCGCGGATCACTGAGGTACTGAACCTCGTCCCGTCGGTAACCAATCACGATGATACGATGATTCCCACACTGACGACTTCCTCATCACCCCCATTAATTTTCGATAGGGTGTCTTTTCGCTATCCGGGAGCCGAAGATATGGTTTTGTCTCATCTTTCCTTTGACGTTCCGTCCGGCCAACTTACGGCGATTGTGGGAGGAACAGGATCCGGCAAGACGGCTTTATTAAATCTCATTCCGCGGTTCTTTGATGTAAGTGAGGGAGCTATATTATTACATGGTGTAGACATCCGTAACCTTCCTCAACAATTTGTGCGGTCCAAAATTGCGTATGTGTCCCAAAAAGCCGTGATCTTTTCTGGAACTATTGCCGACAATATTCGTTTTGGTAACCCCGAGGCTTCCGATGAGGACGTTGAAGAAGCCACTCGAATTGCACAAGCCCTCGAATTTATTCAGCGGCTTCCTGACGGTTTTCAGTCGCTCGTCACCCAAAATGGGAATAACTTGTCGGGAGGTCAGAAACAACGACTGGCGATTGCCCGAGCCCTGGTGAAAAAAGCAGACATTTATCTATTTGACGATAATTTTTCAGCTCTCGACTACCAAACCGATCGGCGACTCCAAGAGGCCTTACGCGAATACTTGCAAGATGCTGCTATAATTGTCGTTTCCCAACGAGTACAGACTGTGATGGATGCTGATCAAATTCTGGTTCTTGACAAGGGGCAAATTGTTGGCCGTGGTCGACATGAAACCCTTATGCAAAGTTCTTTGGTTTATCAGGAATTTGTTCGTTCACAATTGTCAGAGGAGGCTAGTTGATGGCTGATCAGAACCGTCCCCGCCCCTTTATGCCTTTGATTGGCTCTGGCGGACATGGTTGGGGTCAAAATTTCGCCATTTCCAGAGAAAAACCACAACACTTTCGTGCGACGCTCATGCGTTTGATGACCTATTTGCTGCCTTATAAATGGGCACTGACCTTTGTTATGCTCAGCAGCATTATCGGAACGCTATTTTCGATTTTTGGACCCCGTATTATGGGAATTATCACCACGCAGTTATACCAAGGTTTTTTGCATAAAATGCACGGTCTACCCGGAATCAATTTTATGGTCATTGAACATTGGCTGTTTATTTTATCCGCCCTCTATGTTATCAGCGCGCTATTCAACTATCTTCCCAGGTATTTGATGGCCCATGTGACGCAGAAATCAGTTTTTGATCTCCGTCAGCAATTGGATCACAAACTGTCGCGACTTCCGGTCAGCTATTTTGACACCCATCCGCATGGTGATATATTAAGCCGGTTTGTCAACGATTTTGACAATATTAGCAGTACCTTACAGCAATCCTTAACCCAAATAATTCAAGCGTTAATCACCTTTATTGGGGTCATCGTGATGATGCTTACAATAAGCCCACTCATGACCCTCACAGTCTTTTTAACCTTGCCATTGAGTTTTTATTTTACTCGCATCATTGCTAAACGCGCTCAGAAATATTTTGCCTTACGACAAAGCATTCTTGGGCAACTCAATGGACACATTGAAGAAATGTATACCGGACATCACGTAATCAAAGCCTTTGCCCGCGAGCACGACGCGATTCGCCATTTCGACGAAGTCAATGAACAATTATATGAAGCGAGCTGGAAAGCCCAGTTTATGACCAGCATTATCATGCCTCTCATGACCTTCATCAGTAATCTTGGCTATGTCTTTGTGAGTGTTACAGGGGCCATATTAGTAACCCAACGGCGACTACAAATTGGCGATATTTTGGCATTTATCCAGTATGCTCGTCAGTTTTCCCAACCCATTAATCAACTCTCGGGAATTTCTAATGTGATTCAGTCGACGATGGCATCCGCCGAACGCGTCTTTGATTTGCTCGATGCGCCAGAAGAATCCTCTTTATCCTCTTTATCCTCTTTGTCCTCTTTGACGGAGATCACCTCAGTAAACCCTATTCAAGGTCATGTACAATTTGATCACGTGAGTTTTGGCTACACACCCCATCACCTCATTATCCAGGATTTCACCTTAGATGTGGAACCGGGACAAATGATTGCCATCGTTGGCCCGACCGGAGCCGGGAAAACCACCGTGGTGAATTTATTAATGCGGTTCTACGACGTCACTCAAGGTAGCATTCGCATCGATGGCATAGACATTCGTCACATGGGCCGGGATGATCTGCACCAGCTGCTGGGGATGGTCTTGCAAGATACCTGGTTATTTCATGGCACCATTCGTGAAAATATTGCCTACGGTAAACCAGGCGCTCCGGATTCCGCCATTATAGCCGCGGCCCAGCAGGCGCAAGCCGATCATTTCATTCGCACCCTTCCCCAAGGCTATGATACCGTGTTAAACGAGGAGGCCATCAATATTTCGGGAGGACAAAAACAGTTATTGACCATCGCCCGAGCCATTTTAGCTGATCCCCCGATCTTGATATTGGACGAGGCAACGAGCAATGTCGATACCCGCACGGAGCTGCTTATTCAACGGGCGATGGATCAATTACTTAAAGGTCGAACGAGTTTTGTTATTGCCCATCGCCTTTCCACGATTCACCATGCCGATCGCATTGTGGTCATGAATGCGGGCAGTATTGTCGAACAGGGTACACACCACGAGTTGCTACGCCGGCGGGGTTTTTACTGGGATCTTTATCACAGTCAATATCAGACTGCCCCTTCCTCCCTAACCTCTTCTAGCCCCGGCACCTCAACCGAGGCCTTTTAGCTGTCATCTGTTTGTAAGTGGATCGCCTCTTGTAGTTGAGCCACTAATGTATCCACAATTTCGGGATTTTCCATGCCCGTGCGATCCCCTTCAGCCCGGCCTGTTGTCACAATCTCTTTCAGGAGACGACGCACAATCTTCCCACTACGGGTTTTGGGCATCGCGTCAATAACATAAACCTGAGCGGGTCGCGCAATAGATCCGATTTGCTGGCTGATTTGCTCCCCAACTTTGGCATTCCAGTTTTCCTGTTTTAAAGAATTATCGCGTAGGGTGACAAACGCGACGGGCACTTGGCCCTTCAGGGTGTCATCGACTCCAATGACTGCGGATTCAGCAACCCCCGGTAATTGGAGGATCACACTTTCCATTTCCATGGTGGACAGCCGGTGAGCGGCCACATTAATCACATCATCAATGCGTCCCAAAACCCAAAGATGACGGTTTGAATCCTCAACGGCTGTATCAAAGGTGTTATAACGTCCGGGATATTGGCTAAAGTACTGCGTGTAATATCGTTCGCGATTTCCCCAAATCCCCCGCGTTAAGGCAGGAAAGGGCTGCGTTAACACTAATGTGCCGGCCGTGTTCAACGCCTCGGGTTCCCCATTCGCGTTGACAATTTGATAGGCATGACCGGGTAAGGCCGGACCACACGATCCCGGTTTCATGGCGGTGACCCCGGCAATTCCCGAAGCCCAGGCACTGCCCGTTTCACTTTGTCCGTAAGTATTATTAATATCAACCTGACCCGATCCGAGGTGTTGACGCACCCACTGCCATGTATTGGCATCTAGTGGCTCACCGACCAATCCAATAAGCTGGAGAGTGTCTAACGCATATTCATGGGCTAAAGATTCGCCAAAACGTGCGAGCATCCGTAACCAAGTGGGAGCCGTAAAGATTTTGGTCACTTGATTGTGAGACAAAATTTGATAGAAATGGGCAGGCGTCGGATAATCCATAGCGCCCTCATAGACGATCATACTCGCCCCGTGAGCTAAACCGCCTACCAACTCAAAAATTGGAAACGTGAGCCATCCCGTATCAGCGGTACACCAATAGACATCATTCTCACCCAAATCCAACGTAAATTTCACATTGTGGTAAGCGCCCACAAGGAAACCGGCTCCACTATGAATGAGTCCTTTGGGTTTCGATGTGGTTCCTGACGTATAAATAATAAAACCGGGTTGGTTTGCTTCGATCGGAAGAGGATCCTGGTAGGTGGTCACATCATGCAAAATATCATCCCAAAATATATCACGAGGTCTCGTCATGGTGATTGCCGTGTTGGCCCGTCGGATAACAATAACATGTTCAACACTGTCAATCCGTTCCACAATCCTATCCAACGTTTGTTTTAAGGGAATGATGCGTCCCCTGCGGTAAGTGCCGTCGGCTGTAATAATAATGCGGGGTTTTGTTTCAACTAGCCGATCATACAATGCTTCTTGGGAAAACCCCGAGAAGATAATGTTGTAAATCGCGCCAATACGATAACATGCATGGACCGCCGCAAATGTTTCAAGCAAATTCGGGAGAAAAATGGCCACAACATCACCGGGTTGAATCCCCTGTTGCCGTAAAAAAGATGCCATTCTTGCCGTTTGATCTAATAACTGGCTATAAGTCCATGTTTTTTCCTCACCGGTTTCGCTGATCCATTTCAAGGCTTGGCGATGAGGATGGCGCTGTGCGTGACGATCGATGCAGTTGGCGCTGACATTAAGATATCCGTTTTTAAAAAATTCAAAGTTTGGTAATTCTCCTTGCATATCCGCATGCCACATCTGATCCCATACCAGTTCTTGAGCCACAGTTGCCCAATAAGCTCCGACATGTTCAATCGAACGCTGATAAAAGGCTGGGTAGTCTTTTTCCGAAGAAATCGGCAAGCGAGACGATGGGCGGTAGCTCGGAGCAATCAGGGGAACATCGGTTAACGAAAATGACGATCCCATTCCTATCCTCTCCATATCATAAATTTCTTATTATTCTATCATTATAAGAAATTGGACACTATAGGAGAAAATATTTTCGGACCATTCTGTCATCCCAAAAGAATCTCTTATCGCCTATCGTTCTGGTTACTAGGCCTCAACGGATAATCTTAGCCCAAAAGCTGATGAATAACATTTGTGACTGGGACGAGGCCTGGGACGTGCAAGGCCCATAACCCCGTCCTGTTTCAAAAAATGGCCCATTAGACAAGTTGTGCAAGGTAATGAACATGGGCCGGCTTGGGATGGAGATCATGGGCAAGATTGACAACCAATTGATGATGGGTAAAGTAGATAACCTGAGTGCGATTTGCCATCTCACTTAAAACCTCCAACGTGGCTTTCGTGCGATCATCATCAAAATGAACCAAAATATCGTCTAAGATTAATGGCAAGGACTCCCCATTATCGAGATGTTGACTGATAAAGGCTAGACGTAGCGCCAAGTACAATTGATCCCGAGTCCCATCGCTCATCTGTCCCACCAGGCGCTTATTGCCTTGCTGATCCCGCGCCTCCAAATACGGAACATTACCGTCATAATCAACCATTAGGGCTGCATAATGGTTTAAGGTGAGCCGGCGAAAAAATTGACTGGCCCTATCAAGAATCGACGATTCGTTTTGTTGACGATAGAGTTCTATAGCCCGTTGCAATAACCGTCGTGCTAATTCAACGCGCAAGTATTCTGTCCATAACCTGTCAATGTCTGCAAGCAGGTACTGTGCGCCTTGTGCCTCATCGGCGGCTAGGGCTCGGTCTCCGCTTAACCCTTGAAAGGATATCTGCATTTCCTTCAATCGCTCTTTTTGGGTGTCTTCGTATGTCATGAGTTGGTCAATTTGTTCGGTTAGGCGATCGATTTCCAAGGACAAATCCAGTGTGGGATCCACCGCATTAAATTCCTGTTCAAGGTCAGCCAGGGGTAACCCATCACCAGCTTGTCGAATATTGGTTTCCAATGATAAAGCACGGTCCTGTGCCTCTTTATATTGCCGGGATTGCTCAATAATAGTGCGCAGAGAGAGAATATCTTGACATTGATACCGTAACACCCAGGTATTTAATTGCTCGTTCACGGTGTTCTCTTCATGACGCAACATCTTCAACGCCTCGTCCGTGTTATCGATTTGACGGGCGACTTGTTGTCGCTGACTGGCAATATTCTTGGCCTCATCGAGCCGAGCCAATACCGAAGAAATCCACGAACTGATGGATGTCAGCTCATCAATGGGTTCACCCAGTTGCTCAGCTAAGGTACGGGTCTCGGTCTCAAATCGCTGGCATGCCCCCTCTTTACGGGTAATTTCCTGAACCAGTTCACTTTTTCTCTGATCCGCTCTAAATATCTCATGAAGTTGTTGAAGGTAACCCGCCGCAATTTCAGGGTCATGGGGAATGAGGGGATACTTTTCTCGCCATTGGGCCCACTGGCTATAGAGAGCTGCCAACTGATTATCGTACCCTCTTAGGACGGTTTGCTGCCGGTCTAATTTGTCTGCAATCGTCTGTAAATCGTGTTGATACGTCCGAGCAGCTTGTGCCTTTCTCTCCATGTTGCGGACAAATTCTTCACACTGGTCTAGTTGTTCATTTAAGGAGGTATCCACCAAAACCAGCTGATACTGTTGAGCGGCATTTTGCAAACGCTGCTGAAACATGGCATGCTGACTTAATAGTCTTTGTAGTTCCTGTTGCTCCTGGGTTAGAGTGCTCAGACCTTCCCGCAGAGGTTGATAAAAAGTGCTTAACCATTCTTTCATTTCTGCAGGGCTTTGGGCGTTTAACCCGGATCCCTCCCACTGTCTTTGCCACGTGTGCTGCATTGCGGTGAATTCGTTTTGTAATTGCTCAAGGCGTTGGCGGTCTTGTTGTAATTGACGGGTAATTTGATCGCGATTGAATAACAAGAGTGCTCGGCGAGCGGATTTGTCCGCCTCCTTGCGTAACCGATCCGCGATAGTGTCCGCCTCGTGCAACAGGGTTTCAAATACCTCTTCGACAGGCCGTTCTGGATTCAGATCCGAGATTTCCCCCGGGATATCTTCGTGAAATAGCCACTTTCGTTTCAATAGTGACCATGTCTGATTGCGTTGGTGACGGACTTGTATGAGTTCAGCTTCTACAGGGATGTGGCCTTCGAGTTCTAGCTTTTCTAAGTCCCTGATCAAGTTCGCCAAGTTTTGCTCTTTATGCGCAATATCCCGGCGTTGTTCCCGTAACTGGCTTTCCATCGTGTCCCACGCACTGTGAAAGTAATTTAATGTCGTGTCCAATGGTAATGGCAGAGTATCTAGATGCTCTAAGTCACCGTCAAAAATGGTTTGCTGTTGAAGCCTTTTCTCAAGCCCTTGGCGCAGGGACTCCGTGTGTTGGCGTAAGGATGCGATCTGATCGTCCAGGGCGCCTTTATGACGAATCTGATCCACCAGGTTTCGTAAAGGTGTGACGTCCTCTACGGCGCCGAGATGGCGTAATGCGTCTTGTTTTTGAGTTTGATCATTGAGTAAATCTTGGTACCGTTTCTCCTCGATTTCTCGTTGCTTTGTCATCTCTTGCAGTTTTTCAATCAGTCTTTTGATCGATTCCATGGCCTCATAAGGAATGCGTAGCATGTCCACTGTAGCATGATGGGGATCGGCTACCAGCGATTTCAAGCGGAGAGCGATATCCGCGGATACCTGTTGTTCGGCTTGCCGCAATTTGGGCAGTTCTTCATTGCGCCAGGTCTCATATTGCGTGAGCGCACGACCGATCTTTAAAATCGCATGAGTATGGGTTAACAATTGCGATTCGGGCACGAGAGCTTGGAGCTGATCGTGTTGTTGTTGCCGCTGCGCTTCCATATCTTGGATTTTACGGGCAATTTGTTGACGAGTGTCTAATAGCTGTTCGATCAGTTGTTCGTTTTCGTCTGTCAGCGGGATGATAGCGCCCAGTTCTTGAATCTGCTCTCGCACCCGGTGAAGATCGGGCAGCATCGTCTTAACACGTTGCAACCGCTTAAATTTTTCCCGTTGCTGTTCCAGAGCGTGCCGTTGTTGCTTAATCTGGGCTAGTTCATGTTCCAAGGCTGCAATAGACTGTTTTTGTTGGTGCCATTCCTCGGAACGGACACTGGTGTCACGAATGTGTTGTTCGGCATCCAGGTACTCTTTCCACCGTTTATTGAGAAGTTTCGCAGAACCCCGACGAAAACTCGGATCGAGTATGGCATTAGCCCGTTCATCCAAATCCCGCAAGAAATTATGCAGATGCTGGATCCCTCCTCCCGCCTCAAATAACGAGACCCCAGCATGTCCACCAGATTGTAAGAGACTCTCGCCCCCCTCACGTAACCGTTCGTGGTCTAATCCAAATAACAACATAAACCGTTCTTTATCATAGCCGCCCAAATATTGCTTCAGATCGTCCTCAGAGATCGAGGAATTCGCCAATTCCAGGCGCGAATAACGTTTCTTGCGCCGCAAGGAAATATGGTTTCCGAAAGCGTCTTCGATGACGCCGTCAAGAAGGGTTTGACTGTCGTAATGGTCGCGAAACGGCTCTGCAATCGTCCCACCATATAACCAATCAATCATCACACGAAGTAAGGTCGTCTTGCCTGTTTCATTCGGCCCGTAAAGGATATGGAGGCCTGATGGTGCCCCATCAAAGGCAACGTGTAGATGGCGGTAATGCAAAACATTGGAAATGGTTATGTGCCGCAGTTTCACCTTAATGCCCTCCTTTCGTCATCAGGGCTAACAAGACATCTTGAGCATCCCTTATTAAGGTCTTTACATCCTGCAACGACCCAATGACCGTTGCTCCGTCGGATTTGGTATAGGCTTTTAAGCGGAGCTGAACCCGTTCGATATCATGCAAAAATTGTTGGAGAAACTCCTCATCGTTTTGCGCATCGTTGATGTACATTTCCAATTTCGATAGCGCATTGAGTTGGGAAGACGATGGTTCAGTTTTTACGGGATAAGACGTCGCAAATTTCACTTTTTCAATCCAAATCTGACCGGGTGCGGTCATCGCCACCGCATTATCAATTTCATGGAAAAAGTAGTCCGACTCCGCTAATAATTCACCATGTAGTGCTGTTGGACCATAAAATTGTAATCGGAGAGCTAAGGGTATACCGGGATTTTCCTCACGATATTGCTGAAATGTCCTGATAACACGTTCTACAAAATCTTCATGTTGTTCAGCACCACTTAAATCAATATCCACTAAATACCACCGTAACACATCCAACGAACGATGTTCGAAGGTCAAGTCGTGCCCGTTAACGGTGACCAGTGTACATCCTTTGTCTCCCGTTTCTCGAATATGCCGCCCTTGCAAGTTTCCCGGATAAAGAATACACGGATTCGTTTCACGAATGACTTGTCTTTTGTGAACGTGTCCTAGGGCCCAATAATCATAATGTTTGTGAATAAGATCTGTGACCGAGCAGGGGGCATACGTTTCATGGCCTTCATGTCCTTCCAAGGAGGTGTGCAAAACGCCGACATTAAAATAATCCGGTAGCGCATCGGGGTAATTCAGAACCATATTTTCACGAACTTCCCGTGCGGCAAATCCCTGTCCGTGAAGTGCAACTTTAACGTCGTCGATGACAAAAGTTTGGGCATGATCGGTGGCAAATTGATGAACATTGGAGGGCAAAACCAGATGGCGGGTGATATTTGATGCGGCATCATGGTTGCCTTGCGCAATGTAGACATCTATACCGAGATCCTTCAATGCTGACATGATGCGATTAAAAAATAGTCCGGTTGAATAATCGGGCCAATCCCCATCAAATAAATCCCCTGCAATGATAATGAACCGGACCTTTTCCGCGCTGGCGAGGTTAACCAATTTTTTAAACGCTTCGCGTGTTGCGGAACGGATCATCTCTACGGGAGCATCATCGCGAGCCGATAACCCTCGCATCGGACTATCTAAATGCAAATCAGCGCAGTGGATAAATTTAAACATGAAACCTCCCATTACATCATTATTGATTAACTATCCCCAATTCTTCGGCATTCACATGGTTTACATTATAGCAGGCCTATTTCCTTCATGAGATAACGGAAGGTCACGTACAATTATGGAAGGTCACGAAAGATACCGGAAGCAGGTCACCTGAATTCCTAATCAAAGGCATACCCGCCTAATGACGCTTTCCCTATTTTGTGCGCCGGGCTAATATCGCTGCATGGCGAGCTGAGGTACGTATTTCCACACTCCACAGCTGAGCATGATGCAACCACATGTCTCGCAGCGGATCGCACTTGTCCTTCCACGCTTCAGGCCATAATTCGAACGGGGTTAAATCATCGAGGATTATCAAGCCGCCCACGGCACAGGCGGCAATAATGGCATCTATTCCCAGATATTTAGCAGGCTTCGCATCAACAAAGATTAATTGAAAGGGTCCATGTCGTAAAATTTGAGTCCAGTCTCCGGCTAAGACATGCACCGTAGAATGATGGGCAAACAATTGCCGAACCCGATTCACATGGGATAAATCGTGATCGACCGTCCACACATCGGTAGCGGCCGCACTTGCTAACCACGCGGTGCCAACACCGCATCCCGTGCCAATTTCAGCGATTTTTCCTGTGCGAATATATCCGGCAAGTAGGGCTAATAACTCACCCACTTCATCCAAGCAGGACTCAGAAAGTGCTAATTGTTGGGCCATGTGTAAAGCTTGCGTGACGATTTCAGGCCTATTGTAGGCCGATGCGGTGTTATCCATGCGACTAACCTCGTGACAGTTGATTCATCATGTCCAAATCATTGCGAAAAAGTCCACAAAATGTTTAACCATCTAGCAAGCTTAAACAGGTCACTGTCTTTTATTCTATCGCATCGAAGGAACGATGGCTTCTTTTATTCCCATCCTCTCAATAATCCCGGAATCGCCCAATTGAGGACTATGTCATGATCCTTAACCCAACGCACAAAACTTTTGAGGACCCAACCATGCTCGTCCCCCTCACACCATTGCCACGCATTTCCGGCCCATTGCCCAAGGAGCGATGCAGCCTGTTGACACTGCGTCGACGTGTAATTTTGGCGCAATTCATGCAGCCATTGATCCACAATCCTTCCCATTTCGGCATTGTCATCGGTTGTGAGATATTGCATCTGCCCATCCCCTCTCTTCCTACTTACGATATATTGAGAATATCAGAAAGTTTTTACAGACTCTCTGTACAATTCGACGTTAAAAGACAAAATAGTTATGCAATAGATCTCGCGAAAGGATGAATGATGATGAATATTTTTCCTATTCAATTTGTATCAGGAGGGCAAGTCATTCGGGGTCTCGGCTATGGGCCACATTTAGGATCGCCCGAAGCGATTCGAGCGATTTTAATTCATGGTTATAGCTCATCAAAACATGCCCTAGATCCGGTGGCCACAGCATTAGCCAAAGCCGGATATCCTGTGTTGTCCATTGATTTGCCTGGACACAAATTAGGATCGAGCGGAGGCGCGTTGATCAGTTTTGCTATGGTTGTACAAGCAGCTTTAGACGCTAATAGTCAACTCCCATCTCCCTGCCGTCCTGTCTATATTGGTCACAGTATGGGTTCTGCAGCCGCTTTAGTTGCTGCAAGCCGGGACCCGCGAGCTGTGGGAGCGGCCAGTCTTGGTTTAGGTTATCCCGTGACGGTTATGCGACCCGATCCGGCGGTCATCAATTATTATTTGGAACGGTGGGCATGGGTCGATGGCGCCAGCCCCATTGAAGTGGGATTGGCGATGGATCACGACATTCCTGAAGCGCTCACACAATTAAAGGGGCGTCCCTTTTTGCTTGTCAGTGGCACTTTCGATCAAGAATTACCCCCTTTTAGTGCACAAAAATTGTTTGATATGGCTCATGAACCCAAAACGCACAAGACCGTGGAAAGCGATCACTCTGGCGTTCCATTAAAAGCTGCACCATTGGTGGTGGAATGGCTAAATCAAATCCGAGATAGCCAGAACGCATGATGAGAGCGCTATTCAGTCATATTGAAATCTATGTTGAGAAGCTTGAGCGGGTCAGCGCATTTTGGGATTGGTTCTTCGAATACATTGGGTGGCAGCGTTACCAACAATGGACGCAGGGACGCAGTTGGCGTTATCACGATGTTTACATTGTTTTCGTCGAAGTCACCACATCGTCACCCGTACCATTTAACCGGCGAAACCCCGGATTGAACCACTTAGCTTTTCGGGTGGATACGCCTCAAGAAATTGACGAGCTCACGAACCTTTTGCGTGCCAAAAAAATTCGCATTCTCTACGAGGACCGCCACCCTCATGCCGGAGGACCATCATATTATGGGGTGTTTTTTGCCGATCCGGATGGATTGAAAGTGGAAGTGTTTGTGGACTCATTGCTCAAAGATTCACCTTAAAGCGACGTATCAGCGAAATACCATCTTTTACGCAAGGGAAAGACATTGGGTATACTGTGAGTTGTGGGACTCCTTGGATATTACCCCTTATAATGGGAAGAGTCTTGGCCATTTCAAATTCAGTGAGGTGATTGTATGTTTCATTATACTGTAGAAACCGCTAAAAACGTTCCCGACGCGATTGAGTCCGTGGAACAGCAACTCAAGGCCAACGGTTTTGGGGTACTATGGCATATGGATATAGCTCAAAAACTGCAGGAAAAAGGCGTCGATTTCGATCAAGCCTATCACGTACTGGAAGTTTGTAATCCTGTCGAAGCCAAATCGGTACTCACTCAAAATTTATTAGTCGGCTATTTTCTTCCCTGTAAAGTGGTGGTTTACGATGACCATGGCCACACAAAAATTGGCTTAACAAAACCCACCACCCTCATCAATTTGGTTGAGGATAAAGAATTGGAAAAGAAGGCCCAAGAAATTGAAGAAAAACTCATTAAGGCCGTTAACGGCGCCGCATAATAGGAATCAAGGTCGCTCATCACTTTAACGGCTTTTCTGTGCGGATTAACCGGTCCGCAATCGCGTCAAATTCATCTTGGGAAATTTCACCACGTGCAAAACGCTCCCGGGCAACTTCTAAGGGGTCTGGTCCGGGAGCCATCTCTTGGTGATCGTGATGTGGTTTTCCCAAGAAACGGAACCAAAATATCCAAAGAAAAAATCCCATGATAGTCAAACCAATTAGTCCAAAAAACGGAAAAATGCGCGCCATTGGCCACATCATCATGCCTCGCCTCTTTTCTTTATCGTATTTCTATTATACGCGTTTTTAGGTCAGCGACGTTGGCATGATGATGGTGGCGCAAGATGGGGCGAAGTCATTTGCACAATTCACGTCTTACGGCGAAAATGTCCAATAATTGGGATAAATCAAAGCGGTAATGGGATTAAATGTGGCAGCGGTGCCATGGAGTGTCTTGATGTGTTCGTTAAAGGTCGGAGTCCACGGGAGCCAAATAACCGGAACTTGCTGCCTGGCATAAGCAAGATACGCATCTAACGCGTGTTTAATTTGGTCCGGCGTGCCGGGTTTATACGAATCTTGAATCAATTGATCCATTTCGGGGTTATTGTAACCGCCTTGATTGGCTCCAGCTCCTGTTGCGTAAAAGCTTCCGCCCGTCGGATAATAATCGGGCTCATAAGTCCACCCTCCACCCCACCAAGCCATGTTCCATTTCGTGGCATCTGTCTGTTGAGCCGTAGATAATACCGTATCAAAGGGTTGGGTTTCCAAATTCACTTGTATGCCTTCTTGAGCCCAATCCTGCTTAATCAGCTGCACAATACTGGTATCTGTGTTGCTACCGGAAACATATAACAAGGTAAAAGATAAGGGAATACCGTTTTTGGTCATGACCCCGTTATGCAAATGCCACCCGTATTTCTCGAGCAACCGTTTGCCTTGTTGGGGATTAAAAGGATATAACGGTGTTTGCAACGCTGCATCATAGAACACCGTGTGCGGTTTGGGCGGAATGGGGTCAGTTTCTGTGACGCCATAGCCATGATAAAAAGTATTAATGATCCCTTGCTGATCGATTCCCATTTCCAGAGCCTGGCGAATATAGGCGTGGTCAAAAACTGTCCCCAGGCCCCCTGGGGCATTGGGATTCAGGTTTGGTTGCAGATAATTAAAACCAAACAAATACCCTGGGAAAAAGGTATCTTGGGTGAGTTGGTGACGCGAGTTCCATAATGATGGGGGGAGATATCCATAATCAATCTTTCCGGTCTTTAATCCGGCGAATTCGTTTGCGGAGGACGTTTCATATTCAAAGACAATATGCTTCAAGGTTGATTTGTGCCCATCGTAATGATTGTTCGCCGTAAACATCCAATACTGGTTCGGTTCCATTTTGGTGAAGTGATATGGACCATCCACCACATTATAAACACTGGCCCCCGGAGTATTGGCGACAGATTTGATGAATTGCAGTTCCGCGATCATGTTGTGAGGATATTTATCCCAAATGGCTGCAGGAACAGGCTCAATTTGACCCAATCCATTGTGTTCAAACCATTCGGGATTCGCTGGTTTTTTCAAAGTGACGACTACGGTGTAGGGGGATTTGGCCACAACGCTAGCCCAATCCGTCGGGATGCCTCCTGTACCAGCTCCGCCGTAGCCCCAGGGCAGATTCGAGGCGCCGGAACTCGTGGCTTTCAAAATTTGCCAGGTAAAGACGACATCACGCGCTGTGACGGGCTGACCATTTGACCAATGATATTTCGGATTAAGATCAATGGTATAGACTGTACCGTCGGCGTTATGAGTAATTTTTTCCGCTAATGAACGGGAAAAATCGATCCCATCAGTACGAGAAATGTGTAAAAGTGGCACATACATCAAGGCATTCATCTGCAAATTGGTGTCACTATAGGCCGAAGAGGATAAGACTGGAAACCACCAATTGGGAGAGACTTGAGGTGCTAAAGCAATCGTCGCGGTCGTTGGCAATGCTGGCGAGGATGTACTGCTTTGGGTACCACATCCGGCAGCAATCAGCACTAAAGGGAGCATGGCGGCAAGGGACTTTTTGTTCATGAATTTTGCTTCCTCCGTCGGTTCCCTCGAACTAGTAATGAGGGGATCTCATAATTTGGGATGACGAAAAATACAGGATTCAGAAGGATTCGTCCCTCAAATCTTATCGTTTTTTATCTGACTTCTCCATGATTGGTTCCTTATCCTAAAACTTTTTGGTCAACGCCACAAATATCACTGACATCGACCTTCCCCATTGGTCCGGGAGATACGTTGCCATGACAATCTATTCGCCCGTGGCGCTTTGGCATGCCCGAAGTATGCTAATCAGGCGCATATCTTACCTTTATTCCTTGATGCATGCATTTAATTTATCCCACTGTTGCAGGATTGAAGTGGTCGTGGGGCTAGCCGTTATCGACTGGGCAATGACGCGTGCACCGGCAGATAAATGGATCCAGTGTGCAGGGGACCGGCAGTGAAGGGTTTCGTTCAAGAGTCCCCACAGCATTTTGACGTTGTGAAGTGCATCGAAAGGTTCTTCCGTTGTCAGTGCTGTTTCGATGAACACCCGCGTTAATTGTGTGGGATCCCCTCCTGTTTGAAGATATTGCCGGGTGTAGGAGGCGGCCTCTAAACCGGTTCGGTCCGTGTAAAGACTCTTGATGATATCATCTCGTGAAATGACTCGCGAACTAGAAGTTATTCCTTGTTGCATGACATGTGTCACTGGATCATCCACAATCCAGTCAGTGCGTTTCGCCTTTTGTCTTCGCGTCCGTGAACTGGAAAGAACCAGAGGCCATGCTAAATGACGAATATCGATAGGACACCTTTGATCGCGCAAAAGGTCTATAACACAATGAATTCCCGTGACCGCATGGGCATCAAAGCCAGACAAAAACATTAGGGTTGAAGCCGTTAAAGATATCGCTTCTAGTAAAGTGGAACCATTGATATTTTGTGAAATGGCTGTGATAATCTTTTGCGGTTCTTGCCCAAATTCGCACCTAACTAAGTCTTGACGTAGTTTCTCGACCTCCTTGGCATCGATAGTTCCTTGCCAGAGAGGAGCTCTCGTGCCCAGCCAAGCCGCTAACACCTGTTTGGTAAAATGAACGTCAGGCCGATGGCCTAAGTACTGGATGGCAGCCCGAAAGAAGGCTTCCGCATAATGCCACCCATTTGTGTCATCCAAAAACTCTAAGGCGCGTTGAACGATCAATAACCGGTGTTCATTTTCGGGATATTGCCTGAGCGCGGCGCGGATCATAAGCCATCTCGCATGGATTCCTGCCAATGTCGCAAGTTCGGCGGCGCGGTTTTCAGACAAGAGAGGCATTTCCCCGGTTTCCAAATCGGGGATGAACTGGTGTTGAATCTCTTCAAGACTTTCTTGAGTTTTCAAATGTTCTCCCATGAGATAGGGGCCATAATTTGGATGTCTTATTAATCCCAATACGTAATGGGCCATGTGCAGCAACGCAAGATTTTGATAGGGTGGATAAAGCAATGTGCTTGCTTTCATAATGGGTCCCCCATTAAATGTGCCATGACCAATCAAGGGACCATGATGGTCAACCCACCGCGCTTCGGCCAAAGCGAGGAGGAGATACATGCGTGAGAAAGATACGTGTTGTTGCTGCCACTGGCAAAGCAATTGTCTCGCATTGTCAGGCAGTGTATTCTGAACCTCCTGTAACCGGAGTTCCGTTTCATTATCCCACCGCAACATATCATGCATCGCATCATCCTCCTCGTATAAAGAAATTGATTCTGCTACCCTGAGGCTTTATCTTGAGGCCTGCCTCGCGGCCAGCAGCAATCGGCATTCGGGATGATCAGGCTTGCCAGATCGGGTTTCGTCGGCGATGCTCGAAGAAGATCGGGACGATTCAAGACTGCATTCCTCCTGCCGGATTGACGGCTTCGAAAGTCTGTGAGTCGGCGACGCCGCTTCGTCACAGTTAACGCGCGGGATGCCGCTCCCCCCGTGGAGACCCGTGGCACCGGTCTATCGCACACCGCGGGTGGCGATGACGGCTTATAAGCGAGGTTGCGGCGAAGGCGTCGGCGCGTCGGCGAAATCCCGTTCCCGATGCATTCCTCCGCGAAGGGAGGTGAAATCCCATGGATAGCGTGTTGTACGTCGGTATTGACACCAGTCTCGGGGCTCACGTCGTCTGCGCGATGGCGGCGGATGGCCAGGTCGTCGCGCGGACGACCGTCCCCAACGATCAGGCGGGGGCCGAGCAATTCGTCGCCTGGCTGCACCCCCACGCCGCGCCGTACGCGCGGCTGGCCATTGGCGTCGAGGCCACGTCCGTGTACCATGTGCCGCTGATGGAATGGCTGACGCAAACCCCCGACTTGCAGCGGTGGCAACCCACCTGGTACGTCCTCAATCCGAAAGTCGTCCAGAAATTCCGAGAGACCTATGTGGATCGGGGCAAAACCGATCGAGCGGATGCCGCCCTGATTGCGGATGTCATGCGGTTTGGGCGCGTCACGCCCTGGACCCCGCCGGATCCGCGCTATGCGGCGTTGCAGGTCTTGACCCGCCATCGTCGGCAGCTGAGCCACCTCATCACCCAAGAAAAAAATCGCGCGTTGGTGCAATTGTTCTGTGTCTGGGGGCAGTATGCCCATACGGATGAGCCGTTTTTCTCGAACGTCTTTGGGGTAGCGTCGCAAACCGTGTTGGAACGCTACACGCCCGATACGCTGGCAGCCATCCCGCTGGCGGATCTGGTGGCGGAAATCGCGGCGGCCGGTCGCCAACGGCTGAAAGCGCCCGATGACATTGCGCAGACCTTGCACCGCTTGGCGCGGCGTGCCTTTCGGTTGCATCCGGACGAGCAGGATGCACGGCACCAAAGCTTGGTCCTGCATTTGGACACCATCCGGGCCTTGGAACATCAACAACAGGCGCTGGACAAAGTGATTGCCCGTGACATGCAGGCGTTTCGCCAAACCCTGACCACGATTCCGGGGATTGGTCCGGTCTATGGCGCGGGCCTCTTGGCCGAAATCGGTCCCATCGAACGATTTCCGTCGGAAAATGCCTTGGCCAAATATGCGGGGCTGACCTGGCGCCCGCATCAATCGGGGAATTTTGATGCCGACATCCGTCCGCTGACGCGGACGGGGAACGTCTATTTGCGGTACTACTTCATCGAAGCGGCGGAGAGGGTCCGGGTGCGGGACCCGCAGTTCAAAGCCTTTTACGAGAAGAAGTACCACGAAGCCACGCACCACGCCATAAGCGGGCGTTGGTCTTGACGGCACGCAAGTTGGTCGGCGTGGTCTACGGGATGCTGACCCGGGGCCAAATCTACGACGAAAGGAAGTTGATGCCGCACTAAAGGGATTGACAACTGATTTGCCATTATCTACCACCTCCTTTTAGGCAGGTTTATGTTGCCCTGGCCCTGTTCGTCGTTGTCCTAAGCTGATCGGTTCTTGACATTTAACCGCGGGACTTTTGTATCCTTGTATCCTTGTATCCGTGTGTCCTTGTGCCTTCCCCATTGGTCTTTTTGTATCCTTGGCGTTCGGTGAATGTAGCATCTCATAGAGGTTTCGGTACTGCTATTGGCCAAAGGTCCTAGTTCCCGTCCAAGAACGCCCTGTAATAAAAATCATCTTCAAGATTTTGGCATCTTTTGGGTGGAATCTATCTGCGTCAAAGAGATGTCGAGGTGTGTGGTTAGAAGGAAAAAATGATCTTAAAGAGCTCGGTGCGTCAAAGATACATGACACCAGCCAACCCCTTGGGATTGGCTGGTGTCATAATGGGTGTAAATTCAAGCGGGATTCTTCGCACGCTCTTAAAACATCTTTACCATGTGCTAGAAAGAGCGCTTTTCCCTACTTAGTCTCGAGATGCCTTTTTCCGAAATAACTTAAAAATTCCCGTGCACTTGGCACATACCTCGCCAGATTCATCCAAAATTTCACCATCAACAAACACGGTACTAGAGCCTTGCCGCACTACATGTCCATGTCCGACAATCCGCGATTTCGCCTGGATCATCCGTAAATATTGAATGTTTAATGTGATTGTAACCTGACTCGTAACGTCGTCCGTCCATACCGAACGCACTGCCGTACCGAGAACGCCGTCAAACATGTAAGCGACGATTCCGCCGTTTACCGCATCTGTTCCGCCGCCTCCCCGGTGGTGATGTTGAACATCCAGTTCGACCGTGGAACGGCCATTTGCCGCCTCAGTAATCCGAAGGCCTGCCCATGAATAAAATGGATACCCGTTAGCGGCACTAGGCGGTAACGGAAGGGTTTGTGTTTGGTCATTGTCATGCTGCATCACGAACAAGCCTGCCTTTCATGGTCATTTAGGTAATTTGTTATGCGGATCATCGCCAAATGGCATGGACAGATACCAGATGTGCATGCTTCCTTATGTGGGTGAAGTCACAACATACAGGTTGTCCAATATAGTGAACAAGATATAGTCTAGAGGATACAACAAAGTGAAAATTAGAGCAAACCCTATCAGATTTACTGAGAATGGATAATTTTTTCCATGAACTGGTTGTTCGCGGGGGTGTATCCCAACCGCATATAAAATTGCTTAACGCCCAAATTATGCGGCTCAATTAACAAATTAATTTTCAAGCACCCCATGTGGCTTAAAGACGCTTCGGCATGTTCCATTAATTGTCTACCCAATCCGCGACGCTGGAATTCGGGATGAACAGCAAGATGGTAAATCCATCCCCGGCGGCCGTCAAATGCAGCTAATACCGATCCGATGATTCGTGATTCTTCTTCCATAACAAAATAGTGTTGGCCGTAATGCTGAAGGGCCCACGCAAAATCCTCTTCCGCATCTCCAATATCAAACGTCAGTTGGGCGGCTTGCCACAACTCACAAAGAGCGCGGTAATCATTCGGTTCAATATGGCGAATGATCATCTAGGTATCCTCCCCTCACCCTATGACCCGATGCACAACTGCTGTTCTTCAATACCATATGATGGGAAAAGACAGGTGTGAAGGGACTTGCCCCATCCATCCTCCTCACCTGCGGCTTATTGAAAAAAGCACCACAACCGTTTAGGGTTGTGGTGCTTTAGGATAGAATCCGTTATAAAACGCGTGCCTAAAGCGCGCGTCCCTTAATCCGCAAACGGCGTGATTAACGGGAAATCTTGCGGTTCCACTTCAAAGCCCATATCTCGAAGCATTTGATGATCGGCCTCCGGCTCTTGACCAGGCGTTGTTAAATAGTCCGCCACAAACAAGGAGTTGGCAACATACAATCCTAATGGTTGAAGAGAACGCAACTGGACTTCGCGTCCTCCGGCAATGCGGATTTCCTTGCGCGGATTGACAAAGCGCATCATTGCCAGAGACCGTAGGCATTCGGCCGGGGTCATTAATTCTTGATTCTCTAAGGGCGTCCCGGGAATTGGAATCAGAAAATTCACGGGAATAGAATCGACGTCGAGTTCTTTCAACGCAAAGGCCGCCTCAACGCGATCTTCCCAGCTTTCGCCCATGCCGAAAATCACGCCAGAACATGGGGAAATCCCGGATCCTTTAACCTGTTCAATGGTTTGTACTCGGTCTTCATAGTGATGTGTACTTACAATGGATGGTGAATAACCAGAAGACGTATTGATGTTATGGTTGTAGCGGTCAACACCCGCGGCCTTAAGTCGGTCTGCTTGTCCCGGTTTCAAGATACCTAAACAGGCACAAATTCGTAAATCGTAACGTTGTTTGACCTGCGTAATGCTGTCAATCAATCCGTCTAATTCATGATCGGTCGGCGAACGTCCACTGGCCACAATACAATAGGTCGTAGCTCCGAGAGCCTTGGCCCGTTCAGCGCCCTGGAGAATATCATCGGAGGTTTTCTGCGGATATCTGGGGATGTCTGCACTCGAAATATGAGACTGCGAACAGTAATGGCAATCTTCGGGACATAACCCACTTTTCGCATTCATCAAATATTGGAAACGCACATAATTGCGATAATAGCGGTACCGGATTTTATATCCTGCTGCCAAAATGGCTAGCAGTTCCTGATCGTCTGAACGGAGGATACTTAAGGCTTCCTCCCTGGTAATACTGTCTCCATTTAATACTTTGTCAGCCAATAAGTTCCATTGCATACGTATAACCCCTTTATTCGATCAATTTCACGAACATACGTCATACTAAGAATCCGCTGGATTTTGACTGGTGCCGAGTCTCTTCCTGTTTAGTGCATCGTATTGCTCTTAATCCGGATTGATGATCCCGCGTCTTTATCCGGTGCCATATCGGCTACAGTTTGCCATCTTGCAGTGGATGCCAGGCAATATGCTGGCCCGTCTGTTCCCATAAAGTCGTTAAATGACCTTCTGACGCATTCCCGATGTCAGGATGGAAGGGCACCACGGCCCAAACGGGAATTCCGGTGAGTGATTCGATTAACGACGGGTTGAGCGTTATCGAAACATCTTCTGGCAACTCATTCACAGCATTCATAATAATGCCTAAAACCTTAACGCCGTGGGCCTTGGCATATTCCACACTCAAAATGGTGTGATTAATCGTCCCGAGGCCTGTTCGCGCCACCAAGATCACAGGAATTTCAAGTTCCTGAGCAATATGAATCATGCTATGGTCAGCATCAATGGGAACTGCAATCCCTCCGGCACCTTCAATCAAGGTCACTTGATGGCGGCCAATGATGGCCCGTGCCGTTTCAATAAGGGGGTTCCAATCGATTCGTTTACCCGTCATTAAGGTTGCTGCCCATGGTGATACGGGAGGTTCGAATGTATAAGGGACGACCAATTCTTGGGCGTCACCGGAATGGGATGCCTGAACCAGGGCCTTTGCGTCATCAGGCCATGAAGATCCCTTAACGCCGGTTTCAATCGGCTTCATAACCCCCACATCATAACCTTGCCGATACCAGAAGGTTGCCAAACTGGCGGTAATCCAGGTTTTTCCAACACCGGTATCGGTTCCTGTTACAAAATAAGCGAACGGAGTCATAGGAGATCCTCCAATAATGGTTGGCTGGCCACTACCGCTTCGCACAAAATATCAACCATCTCCCTAATCTCAATAGACGAAGATGCAAGCGGTGGCATGAAAATAACCACGTTGCCGATGGGGCGGATAAGCATCCCCCTTTGACGCGCAAGATTTTGCACGACGCGTCCGGCCTGCGCCGCATAGGGAAACGGGGTGCGTTGTTCCTTGTTTTGAACCAGTTCAATCCCAATCATGAATCCCTTTTGTCTTATATCCCCCACATAAGGCAGAGGACGCAGCTTATCCAGGGCCGATGCAATATCAGGTGTTTGTTTTGCGACGTTCTCAATAACCTGGTTTTGGCTAATCAGCTCCAAATTGGCTAGGGCCACATTGGCCGCCAATTGATTACCGGCATAGGAATGACCATGATATAAGGCCGTACGGTCGCCAGCACGTCCATAAAATTGTCGATAAATGTCCTCGGTTGCCGCTGTGGCAGAAATGGGCAAGTACCCTCCAGACAATCCCTTACCCATACACAAAATATCCGGACTAATCTCTTCATAAGATGTGGCCCACCATTTTCCAGTCCGTCCTATACCCGTGGCCACTTCATCAACAATGAGAAGCACATCATAGCGTGTACATAAATCCCGCAGTCCGGCTAAATAACCGGGCGGCGCTGGGATAATGCCACCCGCTCCCTGCACGGGCTCGATAATCACTGCCGCTAATTCGTCTTGATGCGCACGCATGACAGACTCGGCCAAATCTAAGCAAGCCAAATGACACCGATCTGGAGTCTTTTGTAAGGGACAACGATAACAATAGGGATAAGGGGCTCGGGGCTCCTTGGGCAAATATGAGAGAAAGGGCCAGTGAAATATGTCATCGGGGGCCACAGCCATGGCGCCCAAAGTGTCTCCATGATAATTGGATGTAAATCCCATAATTTTTGTCTTTTGACCCTGTCCCTGATTGGCCCAATATTGCACGGCCATTTTTAAAGCGACCTCAACCGCAGAAGCGCCCGATTCTGAGAAGAAGAAGCGCGTCAAATGGCCCGGCATAATTTTACTTAAACGATGGGCCAGCACCGTAATGGGCACATTGCCCTGTCCCAGTAATGTCGTGTGGGCCACGCGGGACAATTGATCAATAAGGGCATGGTCCAGTTCGGGAACATGATGGCCATGCACATTCAACCAGACGGAGGAGACCCCGTCATAGTACCATCGTCCCTCGATATCTTGAACTTTGACGCCTTGCGCTGCTTGGATAATGACTGGATCGCTATGGTCATAATCTTTCATCGGGGTAAAGGGATGCCAAACATGCTGTTGATCCCAACGCCGTATCTCATCCGGTGTTATTGACGAATAATCCACACCATTACCTCACTTATACAGATGCTCTTAGGTATGCTATCACAATGCTTCCCACATAGTGCCTGAAGCTGTAAGCATCGTCAACCCAGTTGCTGACTATCCCCATATAGTCTTGCTAAAAAGCTTCGCGAAGGGAGCTCTGCGACGTAAGAGATGTCTTACAGATTTGGGAAGTTGACGATTTCGGCATCTCCAATTTGCTACAATAACTCCATTATATTGTAGACTGGCTATAAGGAGCGATATTATCTATGGCGGAACAACTGCCTGTCATATTAGATGTCGATACCGGAATTGACGATGCTCTCGCGATTCTTTATGCTCTATCCTCTGAAACGCTGAATGTACTCGGGATCACGACCTGTTTTGGCAATGGCGACATCACTAATACAACTCGCAATACCCTTACGGTGGTAGAAATGGCTTCTCACAGCGTCCCAGTATATCAGGGGGCAAGTCATCCTCTAGTTAGTCCTTGGGAATCCACAGCGGAAGCATTTCATGGCCCGAACGGTTTAGGTGGCACACAATTGTTTCACCCGCAAATGAGACCCGAATCAGAATCCGCAGTCGAATTTCTTCGCCGCAGTATTGATCAATATGCTCATGATCTTGTGTTAATTACGACCGCACGGCTCACCAATGTTGCAGCATTACTCTTGGCCTTTCCTGAGGTTAGTGTTAGTATTCGCCGCATTGTCATTATGGGCGGCGCTGCCTTCGCTCCGGGAAACGTGACTGCTGTAGCTGAGGCGAATATCTGGGGAGATCCCGAAGCCGCCTGGGTGGTCTTTCATTCGGGTATTCCCATTACGATGGTGGGTCTTGATGTGACCACTCAAGTGCCCATTTCCGACTGTATGCTGAAAAGCCTAGAGCCGACGACTCCGTATTACGCATTACTACAGCAAGCCGTAGACTTTTATTTAGGTGCCTATAACCCAGGAGCGCCCAAGGGCGATCGCATGGCGCCATTGCACGATCCCTTGGCTGTGGCCGTTGCTGAGGATCCTACCTTGTGTCGAACCCACCCTTATCCCGTGGATATTGAATTACGCGGGCAATTAACGCGGGGCATGACAGTGGTCGATTGGCGTACCCGTTCTACAACCAGACCAAATATCGATGTGGCCGTCGAAGTCGACCGCGCACGATTTCTTACCACCTTTGCAAAACGGTTACATTTTGACAGGGTATGTTAAGAGAATGGATAAGCCAGACATAATAGCCAGCTATCCATGGGTCTGTTGAGAACACTCCCTTAGGTGTTCTCAACAGACTCAAAACCAATCAGATCCTCTTGCCATAGGTGCCAACAAACCGGGCTATGAACTCTCCCGCCACCTAACCCTATCGGGTTGAGGTGGGGGTTTCCCGGATCACTCCGCGAAGTTCCTGGTTCTGCGACCTGTGCATGTCCGTCTTTGACGGAGCACGTCTTATGTGAGTCTCCCCAGGCGTGACTTCGGACCGTTCCGGCCCTAGTGTCCGAAAAATCCGCGTCGTTTTACGCGATGTCGTAAGCGGTTCTCCGGACAGGAGTTTCTGAATCCCGCGTTTTTTGATCACGCGGGCGGCATTGTGGTCCGCATTGTCCCTGTGTCCGCAGCGTTGACAGACAAACGCAGCCTGGGAAGGCCGATTGTCCGGGGCAGTGAATGTACACTCAGCACATTCCTGCGAACTGTGTTGGGGCGGAACCGTGATGACGAGTTTGCCTCGGCGCCGTGCTTTATAGCGCGTGAACATGACCACCTGGCCCCATGCCGAGGCGAGAATAGCCCGGTTCAGGCCCGCTTTCGCGGCCCGCCCGTTGGGCAGAAAATGGCCTTGGGCGTCTTTTTTTGCTTTGGGCCGTTTGGTCATCTGCTGGATAGGCAGATTCTCAAAGACGTACAGGTCGTAGGCTGCGTGGACCACAAGCGCGTGACTGGTCTGATGCGCATACTCGTGTCGGACGTTCTTTTCGTACTGGGGGTAGTGAGCCACTTTTCGGTAGGCTTTCTTCTGATTTTGCGATCCTTTTTTTCTGCGGGAAGCCCGTCGTTGCCAGCGTCGGTGCTGCTGCCGCGCTTTCTGGATTCGGGTTTGCTGCACCGGTAGGAGATCAAACACGTGACCGTCGGAGGTCATGAGGGGCTTGGCAATCCCGCGATCTCCGCCGAGCGTGCGCTCGGCGAGTTGGTCAGCAGAGAGGTGCCGTAAATCCTCGGCGATGCGTTCGGTTGCCGCGTCTCCCTCCTTGCCGGGAATCGTGACGGTCAGATCCTCCGCCGCAAACGAGAGCCACCACTGCCCCCCTTCGATGGCAAGATATATCGAAGCCGGCACAGCGTGCGGCCGATGGGCCACATACGGGATGATCCCGACGGGAAATTTGTCGGTACCGACATGCAGGTGATACCCGCACACCGCGCCGGGGGTGTCATCGACTATCGGACGAAATTCGAACAACTCCGAGGTCAGCCAGACACTTTGTCGCCCGGATTTCCGCTTCATCTTTGGGCGACCACTCAGTTTCTGAAAAAACCGTTGATAGGCTTGTCGCCAGCGCACCGCGCCATTGCGCAACACTGGGGAGGGCACTTGGCGGAGGAATGCGGTCTTTGCCGTAATGAAGCGGCTGTACTGTTGGTCGACAGGAATGTCTTCGCCCACAGTCCCGACCATCCGCCGCTGAAATCGGCGAAAATAGCGATCTTCTTGCACTTTGGCGTTGTAGATGAGGCGTTGACACCCGATCCACTGGAGCAAGATCGGCTCCTGCTCTGGACTCGGATACAGGCGAAACTTATACCCGTTCAGCATGCCCTCACCTCCTTGCGT
The DNA here is from genome assembly GCF_900176145.1 of Sulfobacillus thermosulfidooxidans DSM 9293. Lineage (NCBI taxonomy): Bacteria > Bacillati > Bacillota > Clostridia > Eubacteriales > Clostridiales Family XVII. Incertae Sedis > Sulfobacillus > Sulfobacillus thermosulfidooxidans. Next base: position 3,244,468 of record NZ_FWWY01000001.1, read on the forward strand.
TGATTCGGACGTCTATTATATCATTAAGCTACTATGAATGACACAGAAATGATGTCTGCCTCACATGCAGTGTACTCTCTTCGGCTACATATCGTCTTCGTGACCAAATATCGAAGGAAGACATTAACGTCAGAACTCCTCGCGGCCTTGCGAGAGGCGTTCGCAGAAATCCTGAACGACTGGCGCTGTACCCTGATTGAGTTCGGGGGGGAAGCAGATCATGTCCATTTGCTGGTGGGTATCCATCCTGCGCTGAACCTGTCTACCTTGATTAACAATCTTAAGTCCGCCAGTGCGCGGCGGATGCGCAATCGATTTGCCGATCATTTAGCGAAATTCTATTGGAAGCCATACTTCTGGCATCGCGCATACTATGTCGGGAGCGTCGGTGAAGCCTCGCTGGAGACGGTGAAACGTTACGTCGAAGCCCAAGGGACGCAAGAAAAACTGGATGTTAGTCTAAATTGTGGACACCTCGAATTGAGACAAGATGATACAATAATTCTCAATTGAGGTGAATCCGATGGCCAATCAATATGATCGAGCGTTTAAAGAACAAGCGGTTCAACTCGTGTTGACCCAACAAAAAAGTGGCGCGCAAGTGGCGCGCGAACTGGGCATTCCCAGCAAAACCTTGTATGCCTGGGTCGCTGCCTACAAAGCCGACCCGGTCGAACCCTTTGTGGGTAGTGGGCATCTGAAAGCGGAAGACCAAGCCCTGCGCGATTTGCAGCGACGCATTCGGGATCTCGAAGAGGAGAATGCGATCCTAAAAAAAGCGATGCGCATCTTCACCAACGATCGGAAGTAATCTTTCCGTTCATTCATGAACACCGCTTCACCTTCTCGATCACGAAGATGTGCCAAATCCTCGACGTTTCGCGAAGCGGGTATTATGCGTGGCGCCATCGCCCTCCCAGTACTCAGGCGCAAGTCCGGACCCGGCGGGTCGAACGGATTCGGGCGGTGTTTACCGCATCAGGGGAACGCTACGGCAGCCCCAAAATCACCGCCGTGTTACGGCGGGAAGGCGAGCGCATCAGTCAAAAAACGGTGGCACGGTTGATGCACGACCATCGATTGCGCTCTCGCGTGACACGGAAATATAAAGCCACCACCAATTCTCGGCATACGTTGCCGGTGCATGAGAACGTGTTGAATCAAACGTTTACCGCGGATCGGCCGCATGCGGTGTGGATGGCAGATATTACCTACATCCCCACCGAGGAAGGATGGCTCTATTTAGCAAGCCTCGAGGACTTGTACACCCGAAAAATTGTGGGATGGGCCGTGGATCGGCGCATGACGCAAGACTTAGTTCTCCGGGCCTTAGACCGCGCGGTCAGGCACAGCCGGCCGCCGGCCGGGGTGTTGCATCACTCGGATCGGGGGAGCCAATATGCCGCGACGGCTTACCAAGAGCGCCTTAAGCAATACGGGATGACGGCCAGCATGAGTCGGAAGGGCAATGGCTATGATAATGCCATGATTGAATCATGGCATAGCCTCCTGAAAAAGGAGCTCATTTACCTGACGAAATTCCGAACCCGGGCAGAAGCGGAAGTTGCGATCTTTGCCTATATCGAGATTTTTTATAATCGGCAGCGCGTCCATAGCGCCCTAGATTATCAGACTCCAGCCGAGGCTGAGGCGGCATATCAAGCGTGATCGGGATAATGTCTCAATTTCGGGTGTCCATTTTATTGACATAGGTCCAAACCCCGCAAGGCGGCCAAGAGGCCGCCGCCCGCTTGACCCCCTCTTGGCTATCGCCTAAGAAGGGGCATGCGCGGGCATTGTGTTCAAGGCTTCTCTAAGCGGATATCAACAGGATAATGATTACTGAGGCTTCCGACCTCTTGCTGAAGGGCTGCCCAAATGGATGCCGCAACCTCGTCATCATCCGCGCGTTCCTCCAGCCACTTGCGTAAATCCCCTAATGTGCGCAAGCGTTGCGCCGCTTCATATTCCCCCGGTTGAATCGGCATTATGACACTAAAATCCGGCTCCGATTCTCGAGACACGGTAATCAATGCGCCGTACACGGGATGCATCATCCTTTGCGTTTTTTCTCTATTGTACACAGGAATTGCAGCGACAAGCGTGTTGTCGGCTACCAGTTCAAAATTCTTAGGTGAATTGGCCTGGTTGGGTGTCATCTTCTCCATGATATAACGCCTATGGTGATGTATGACGGCTGCTATGCGGTTACGAGGACATCATATTCTTGCTTTGTTAGGATACCGAGGTATAGGCTATTCAGAAGAATATGACAGCGCATCATCGACGCTGCGTAGAGCACCCGACACATCCACGGGATGAGTCGATGGTCTTTGATGAGCCATGCTGTAAAACGGTCAAACTCCCGAAGCATTGAGACGGAGTTGCTTTAATGCATCTAATATCTGTTGTGGCTCGGGAGGACAGCCTTTAACGACCACATCAGGCGTTTGTAGGGCTTTTGCCACACCACCATGACTCGCATAGGCTGATTGAAATACCCCACAACCTGCAGCACAATCCCCAATAGCCATAAGCCATTTCGGGGAGGGCATGGCTTTCCACACCGTGTGCAGAGGAAGATACATCGTATCATTTACCGGACCGGTAACGATGAGAACATCCGCATGTCGAGGCGATGCGACGATGTCCAATCCTTGATGTTGAAAATCATAGAACCGATTAGTTAAGCTGGTTAATTCTTGTTCGCATCCATTGCAACTTCCGGCATCAACATGGCGTGCTTGCAAGGCTTTCCCTGTTCGATTCATCGCATTCTTCTCCTCCTATCGATCATTACAGCTATAACAAAGCTCAAAACTCTTATTGATTAAGGGAAAATCGGCGATACCGTTCCCCGTTACAGCCCTTGCTAGTAAGGGCCAATTACGGAAAGCTCCCGACCGAATATGATAACGGCGGATATGGCCGGCTTCTAATCTAACAACATGACAATTTAGCCCGTGAGGAGATTCTGAAAAGGTTACGGCATCACCTGACAGGTCAGGCGGAATGGTCCAGAGGGGCTCTCGGGAAGAAATCATCGCGGCAAGATGTGTGGCAGCTTGCCGAATAATTTTCCAAGACTGTTCGACTTCCTCTAGACGCATTCTGAAGCGTGCGCTCACATCGCCAGAACTATAGGTGGGTATAGTCATGGATAGCCCGCGGTAGAGCGGCATAAGCGAGCGGGCATCAAATCGAACGCCGCTCGCGCGAGCTACCACACCCACACCGCCTAAGCGTACAACGTCATCCGCGGCAACTGTTCCCACACGGTGCATGCGGTCTTGAAATCCGTGATGATTTTCCACCATCTGGCGCCAACGTGTCCATGACCTTTGGATGGTATTGATAAGGGCCAAAACCGTAGGAACATCGCCCTGTTTGGCGTATCCGGGTCGAACCGTATCAAATAATAGGCGGTGACCAAACACCTCTTTCATTCCCTGTTGCCAAATTTCTTTTAAGGCTAACCCATGTTGGTGAGCCACTTGAAAACCCACTCCGGCAGGAATTTGCGCTAAATCATTAAGGTGACTTAATACCCTCTCCGATTCCAATAGCATGATGCGTCGCCACGCCAGGGATTCATTCATCGCAAAGCCCGCAATCTGTTCTACGGCCATGGCCCAATTGGTTTGATGGGAAACCGAATCGGCGCCACAAACGCGCGACAGTACGATGGCCGCGTGAGGCAGACTGGTATGCTCTAAAAGGGATTCGACGCCCCGGTGCGTTTGAAAGAGGTGTAGATCAACATGCAGCACATTCTCGCCCATGAGACTAAACAAAAATCGTCCCGACTCAATAATGCCGGCATGTACTGGTCCCACGCCCATCATGGTAATCCCGTCTCCCTGTACCCGAATTGAGGGATTGTCCGGCCCTTCGGCATTCCATGAACTCTCCGGAGAATCAGAGGCCAATGGCACAAATTCCCGGGGCCAGCGAGGTGTACGCACTAAAGGACGTAAGTCCAAATGGCCTTGAGGATAATAGCCAAAGAGATCATAAATTTCTCGCTCATCCCATGCCACTTCAGGCAATACGGGGGTGAGCGAAGGGAATTCATCCGACTCAATCTGTAACAGCCCTTGATCGATCTGACCATCGGGACGCAACCAGTGGCTTAATAATGTTCGGTTTTTGAAGGCTGTCAGTGCTAAAAGATGGCTACCGTTGTGTTTGTATTCCTCATTAAAGGATTGCCACGGGTTCATCTCTAGGTTGTTCACAATACGCTCTCCCCTTTCACCTCGGTGACATCTACCACTGAATTGCTGGGGGCGACTTTAGGAAAAAAGAGATCGTGCGATCCCCATAATTGGCGTAGTACATGATACATTAGCGCCATAAACGTCATTAATAAGGAAATGGCCATGATGATTAACAAAACCATGTGACCGTTCCACAACGCTGCCAGAATCAACCATTCACTGTAGGCCAGCCCTAGTGGGGGTATGCCCGCTAACGCAAGAATTCCAAGGGTCCAAAGAATCACAAGAGGTTTGTGGGTGTGCCGGATGTTGACCAGTTTATCCAAGTCCTTGGTTTGGTAGATCACACTCAAGTGTCCCCCGGCGTAAAATAAGGTCGATTTAACCAACGCATGGAACACAAGCTGTAATAACGCGGCCAAGCGGGCAAGCGGTGTGTCAATTCCCAAGGCAATGGCAATAATTCCCATCTGCTCTAGCGATGAGTAAGCTAATAACCGTTTCACATCACGTTGGACCAGTAAGGCCAGCGACCCAACCACGACCGACAAGGTGCCAAATAGCGTTAACAAGTGAAATCCGGATAGGAACGATCCACCGGGCAAGATAATACTGGTCACGAAACGTTCGATTGTAATCAAACATAGTCCCAAGAGGACACCCGACAACAATCCACTCACGGGTGAGGGTGCCTCGGAATGCGCATCTGGTAGCCAGGTATGAAACGGTACTAATCCTACCTTGGTGCCAATCCCACTCACAATGAGGATTGTGGCCAACGCCCTTACAATGGGAGGAATAGCGCGGTAATGGTGGGCAAGATTCGTGTAGTTCAGTGTCGTCCATCCCAGATCTTGAAACTGAAGAGCTGCATACAGAAAGATAATACCAATGAGTCCCAACGCTAACCCGACAGAGGCAATGACGATGTATTTCCAGGCCGCTTCCAAGGCTTGATGACTTCCCATAAGAATTATGAGCGCACCCGATGCCAATGTGGAAAATTCGATAGCCACCCACGACACGGCTAAATTCGGCGAGCCGGCAATCAGAATAAGAGAGATCCAAAACAAAGCCCACCCGATATAATAGTGTTGAGTAGGAATTTTTGGATGTTCATGCAACCAAATAACACTATCCCATGCGCTTGTCGTCGCAATCACATTAGTCATCACGAGTAAAATGGGCGTCCAATGCCAATGGCGGCTTATTAATAACGACCACTCCGTATACAAGGTGAACAACAACACCACACTCACCCACGTGGCGATGACATATGGCGTCCGTTGGCGTTGTAAAACACGTTCAAACATTGATCCTACAATCACGCCAACTGGTCCTAAACCCAACAACCCTAAACTGTCCACCGCTCTTTACCCCCTTAACCTTTGAAGCGCTGTCACATCGGTACTCTTGAACTGTTGATGAATGCGTCTCGTCATCCACACGAGAATAGCAGCAGCCACAAGCAAGTCTCCCAACATGCCTAATTCCATAAAAATGGGTAAAGAGCCGGCGACCGAGTAGGCTAAAACGACGAGACCATTTTCTACACCAATTAAAGCTGTCACTTGAGATAACACGTGACGACGACTGACGATCATCAACAGGCTTAAATGAATACTCGCGAGCCCATAAAAGAATAATGTCCGATGTAAGATGAGATGTGTCGGTGTTAAAACGTGGATGACATGATTGACTCCTAGAACTAAAATAGCGGCAATAGCATAGGCCCAGAGCGGTAAAGGATAATCCTGGCGAAATTCCGCAGGCCATTGCCTTACTACGCGCCACACTGATCCGGGAATTATAACCCCTTTAATCAGTAACGTCGCTACGGCAATAGCCAAATCGGCATCACTTAAAGAACCGACCAGCATCATGACGGTGAGCGCTAATCCATCGGTCAATAAAAATAGGGCGGCGTAAGAAAGATTGCGCGACCATAAGAGACCAGCTGAAGACAAAAACACTAACAGTCCTGCGGTATCCATCATTTATCGCAGTCCCCCCGACATCGCCAAATAAGAGCCGAGAAGCCCAATTCCCGCACCCAAGGTAACATAGCGTGGCAAGTGGAAATACCGTAATTTCACAAATCGGCTTTCCATCCAGGCGAGCAACATGGCTGATGCCATGATTTCGACCATATGAAGGACAACATTCACCCATGGAAATGGAACAATGGGTCCTAACCAGACCCAACCCAATCCGATAATAATGGTAAACTTCAGGGCCATGGCCAGTTGTTCCTGAGCCAATAAACGCCCACTATACTCCAAAATGGTTGCCTCGTGCATCATAGTCAGTTCAAGATGTGTATCGGGATTGTCTACTGGCAATCGTCCTGTTTCAGCAATCACAACAAACAGATAACTCAGTAGTGCAAGTCCCCAAGGCAGGAAACCTGATGGCGAAGCATTCGTAAAAAATGGAACCACCGTTTCAATTTGTGTATGTCGACTGACAACCCACAACACGCCAAAAGCAGCTAACATCGCCGGTTCAATACCACTGCCGATCGTAGCAATCCGGCTGGCCCCGAGTCCCCCAAATGTCGTTGCGGTATCTAGACCCGCTAAAGCGACACTGAATCGTTCCAAGCCTAGGAGAAAAAAGATACTTAGCACATTGTGAGGCCAATTCGTCGGAATCTGCCCCGCCCATGGAATGGAAGCGGCAATGACGATTAAGGTGGCAACATTCACAGTGGGATTGAGTCGAAAAATCCATGAACTTCCCTCAGGCACAAATGTTTCTTTGGTCCAAGTCTTAGCAAATATTTGGTAGGGCTGTATCAAGGAGGGTCCTTGACGCCCCTGAAAGTGGGCTTTTGTTTTTTGGGCAATCCCCCAAATTAAGGGTGCCAAGACAATGATAGCCATAACGGACACGATTTGAATAATCCAGAGCATCTGATCACCTTCGATAAAGGATTTGAGATGGCAAGAGGGGGCTAACGCACAAACCATAACATGAGTCCGATAGTGGCCAATAAATAGGTCAGATATAAGCGAACTGGCCCAGCTTGAATCTTCGTACTATAGCGACTGAGCATCCACAGCCACCGATAACCGGGGCCATAAATATAACGTTCCCAAAGCGGTGTTGTTCCGCCCTTGTATACGAGTTTTTCTGGAAAATCACGGGCATAAGGACCTATGCGTTCTAGACGCCGGTGAGGACGATAAATCAGAGCAAACGTTGTCCTGACGGCCTTGGTAAATGACGCCGAGGTCCATTGCATCGATGGCTCGCTCTCACGCCCACAGGCCCATTGGGATCTAATCGTGACATCCCAGGGTCGAGATATGATCACGAGGAAACCGATAACGAGAGTCAGCATGCCCGCAATTACCGGGGCCTGCAAAGAATGAGTTACAGAAAATGGAACAGCAAGCCTCAACCGGGGATCCGTTCGGAGCATCATTCCAAACAAGGGATTGGGATAAATTCCAAGAGACAATGCCATCCCTGCTAAAATGCCAATGGGCCATGTCATGGCCTTCGGCAGCTCATGTTGAGGTTGCTTTGTACGAGGATGTCCTAAGAACGTGACGCCAAACGCTTGGACAAACCCCAAGAGGGCTAGCCCAGCCGTGAGGACCATAATCAAGGCTATGGTCATGAAGAAGATCGCCGTAAACCCCGGACGATGTTGGGTAATCTCCAAGAGACCGCGCAGCGTAATCCATTCACTGATGAAACCGTTGAATGGCGGGATCCCGCTAATCGCCAAACTTCCGACTAAAAATCCGGTAGCAATAACAGGAATCGTACGCTGCAATCCGCCTAAATGATCGATATCTAATGTCTGAGTGTGCTTTTCCACGGCCCCTGCAGCCAAAAACAATTGCGTTTTGAAAATCGCGTGATTGAGGGTATGCAGAAGACTGGCCAAAAGTCCTAAGCTAACCCATAACGGGTGATGGGTGTCAATGCCGAGTGCCATAGTGCCTAAACCCAAAAATATGATTCCCATATTTTCGATACTGGAATAGGCAAGGAATGTTTTCAAATCACGTTCCATCAGGGCATAAAGAACACCTAACAAACCTGACATCGCTCCAAAGGCTAGCAAAGTAAATGCCGTCCCCTTGTATAAGGGCCCGAGGTCGATTAAAACAAATTGGATAATCCCAAAAACACCGAGTTTAAGCATGACGCCGGACATCAAACTCGATACGGGCGCTGGAGCAACCGGATGAGCTCGGGGAAGCCAAATATGAAAAGGGACAATTCCGCTCTTGATAGCAAAACCGGTCGCTAACAGACTAAAAATCTCTAACTTGATGTGAGGCGGCAGATTTGCGCCTCCCTGATACCATTCGCTAAAATTCATCGAATGAAGGTGGGTACCCATGAGTAGCAGGCCCAAGAGAATACACAAGGCACTCACTTGAGACATGACCAGATAAACAAACCCTGCCGGGATAACGCCCCTCCGATCGGGATGCGATACAACCAAGAAAAATGAGGTTATAGTCATCATTTCCCATGATGTCATGAACACCCAAACATTTTGAGCCACTATTACCGTCATCATACTCGTCACAAACATCACAAACCAAAAGCTGCCGTTGTGCGTGACCGCTCTTTGTTCCGGCTCATAACCAATCTGGTACCACGTGGACATGCTCACACCAAGCCCTAAAATCATGAGAAACCATGACCGTAAAGGGGTGAGTGCGAAAAAATTGTCCCCGACACCACCGAACCAGAAACGGCAATGCTGAGTATCGCAATACCCCAAGCGATGGTTAACCCATACGTTCTTCGACGCGTGAGGGCCAATAACGCCAAAAACATTCCACTCAACACGAGCCCTACTAGCATCACTAACCCTACTCCATTCGTTGCATATTAACGGCAAAACTCGAGACCGAAAAAGACTAGGTCGTTTCACGTTCCTCTTCATGTAACAACGAATTCATGTTAGCTACTTGATGTTCAAAGATTTTTCGTGCGATATCCATGAGGTCAAAAATTAACGGGTCTCTGACCGAATAAAACACGTTCGTACCGCTTTTTCGCGTATCTACCAGTTGTCCCCGGCGCATCACTGCTAACTGCTGAGACACTGAAGACGCTTCAATATTCAAGTCGTGTTGTATTTCGGAAACGGTTTTTTCACCTGTCCGGAGGAGTTCCAAAATTTTTAAGCGGATAGGATGCCCTAATGTTCTGAACAATTCCGCCTTAAATTCATGCAACGCACTCATTATTCTTCATCCTCCTCCTCAGCATTATAACATGATAATATCTAAATATTTAAAGATAATAAGAATTATAGATACAAAATTTTTGTAAAAAAATCAAGACACCCTCGAGGGGTGTCTTGATTATGCACAGCGTTTGTGGCGAAATTTCTCGCTGCCATGGAGTTATAGTGCTATCACCCGGTGGCTATTTGACACGGTTACGGGCTTATGGCGTTTAAAATAATCCCGAAGAACATCATGCGCCTTAATATTTAAAGAATGCCGGGGCACATCAATCCCCTTTAATCCTTGTGGTCCTGCTGAAACGACCCGGTAGGTTTTGTGCATCTTCACTTCCTGGTTATTGACGGCCAAATATTCGATACGGTGTCCTTTAGGATTGTAAGAGCGGAAGGCCATAATGAGTCCCGCACTTCTCACCACATATCCACCTTTTTGATCAAAAGGATTGGAAGCAAAGACATTTTCAAGATTTTTTTCTAAAAAGTCATGTAATGTTGCTCCGTCCAGTTCGGTGGAAAATAGTTCAGGATTGGTAGGCAGCATGCCGTAAAGATCACCTTGGGTAAATACCCCGGGAACGATGGGAGCCCCATACCGCCAACCATGGGAAAAAGCAATATCAGCTTCAGAATACGCCAGATATGCATCCGTAATCACATCATCCATCGGCGCTTCTAACACGGTCATGCGGTGTAGTGGCGTGCCCAATTGACCAATCGGTTCCTCCATAGATTCTTGATAGGGTTCTAATAACTGCCGGAGCAGGTCGGCGACGTTTTTATCGTCATCCACATGCTCTAACGTTAACAGTTGGTGCTCAATATCGTCGATCCGGCCCTGGGAATTCACGGTAAAAGACAGAATCCCGAGAAACGAACCATTGGCGCCCGACTGCATAACCAGCGTCCCATTAACTTTCATTAACCGGTGTAATCGATCATGACTGTGCGCGCTTAAGATAATGTCAATGTTGGGCACATCGCGAGCAAGTTGCAGATCTGCCGGGAGTCCCATGTGGCTCAGGACGATCACAATCTCTGCCTTGTCGTTTTCACGAAGATGAGAGACGGCTTGCGATACTTGCTCGAGATCGATGTCGAAAGTCAAGCCTTGCGAAAATTTCTTTGGCATGCTTTGACTTTCTTCACTGTATGTGAGCCCTATCAATCCCATACGAATCCCGCCCAAATCCATCACAATATACGGCGGCAAGAACAAATTGCCATGACTATCACGGACATTCGAAGCTAAAGCCGAGACGTCACTTTCAAGAATCAATTGCAATAATTTTTCCGGGCCATAGGCAAAATCCCAATTCCCAGGGACCATGACATCAATATCCATGGCTTTCAATAATGGAGGAACAACGGCTCCCTGGCTCAAAACCACGGGTCCAGTGCCGTGAAACACATCTCCTCCATCTACAAACAATACATTTTCTCTTTTCCTCAATTCCTTGACGACATGAGCTGTTTTGGCAAATCCGCCAATCCCTTGTTTAAAAGACGGAGAAGGAGCAGCCCAAAAGAGTTCGGGGTGAGACCAAAGATATCCATGACTATCATTTTGCTGCACAATAGTTATTCGCCGACTTGGCATATATTTCACCTCGGCCTTAGTATGTCCCCAGAATATCTCTGTATTATGGCAGGATATGACATTTATCGATAACAAAGTGTTAACGACGTTCCTCAAAAAAATTGTGCCAAGTGAGGAATTTTGTGCAACTGTGCAAAACCCTTACCTTCCAGGGCTATAATGATAACAAACCTCAAGGACATGTCTTAGATTTTGTGACAAATGGCCATTCAAATAAGGCGTGTGGAGTGTGCGATGACTGTACAAGATTTATTGCAATTACTTCCGTCATCGTTTATTAAGGTGGCGGCGGGTCTGGGAGGCCTCGATCGGGAAGTTAAGCTTGTGGGCATTATGGATGCCCCGGATATTGGTGACTGGGTTAAACCCGGAGAATTTTTGGTGACAACCGGATATCCCTTGCACAGTGATGTCAATCGATTTTGTGAACTGATTATTCATCTGGCTCAGGCCGATTGCGCCGGTTTCGGTTTAAAAATGCGTCGTTATTGGAATGAATTTCCTGAAGAAGTACGGGCATTAGCCAAAGAACTGCGTTTTCCGCTCATTGAAATTGCACCCACGATTAATCTGGCGGACATCGTCGATGCTATCCATATTGCCCAAAAATCTGAAGCGACGGCATATTTAGGAGGCTCATTATCCCTTTCAGAATTTCTTTTGCGATTACGCAATGGCCATTTATCCTACGCCCAAATTCGTTATTGGGCCAACGAGTACCGCATTGACTTAAATCAACCGATTGTAGCTTTTGAACTCAAACATCCCATGATTAACCAATTGCCCATTGGGCGGTGTTTTGAAGAAGTATTTGGACCCGACGTCATTGTCCATCACACCATGGAACAATCGAACTTGTCGGTAGGGTTTATGAGTTTTCCCCACCGACGGACAACACCTCTGATCTTAAACGATATCCCATGGCAGTGGGGAACCTTGTATTTGGGGACTCACGGCCTCTCGCTGTTTGACTATGGTTCCAGCGCAAGAAAGGCAGAAGTCACCCGCTACGTCGGCAGTGTCATCCGCCCCCACGCCCGGGTGGTAACCTATGACGATATTGCGCCTTTTGCCACTTTACGAACGAGTCTTGATGTCGAGCGAGCCCACAGCATCGTAGAAAAAACCATTTTGCCCATTGTTGAATATGACCAACAACATCACACAGACTGGCTACCGACGCTAGCGGCTTACTTTGACATGGGAAAAAATGCACAGGAAGCGGCGCAAGTCCTTAATACTCATAAGAACACCGTCATGTACCGGCTTAACCGGATTCAAGAACATTTTTCCTGGGATTTGAGTGATATGCCGACCACTTTTAAACTGTACTTGGGGTTATTGTTCTATCGCCTCCAACATTTGCCCGTGGATTAGCCGATATGACGCCTCGCATCGTTCCCTATAATTTTTCCTGAAAATCCGGAAAAATGCCCACAACCCACGAAGTTTGGGGCCTTGTGTTAATTAGTCGTTTCACAGCTAGCAATAAATTCCTCAAGAGCTGGATAATAGGTCTCGGGATCATCCCACATTGCCATATGACTACCCTTTTCACAGATGACACTATACCCCTTGGGGATCATCTGTCCCATTTTTTCGAGCGCGACCGGATCCATGGTGTCATAGCGTCCCCCAATGACCAAGGCCGGAATCGCAATGTGATGAAGGTCATTCCACCGATTCCAATCCTTGAATGTCCCCGTGACAACAAACTCATTAGGTCCTTGCATATACTCATAAATTTTTGTATTCATCCGCGAGAGACTGCGGGTGACCGGTTCTGGCCAAGGATCGAGCCGGCACAGGTGCTTTGTGTACAGATGCTGGAGAACGAGTTCTTGGTAGTGAGAATTTTGGTACGCTTCCATGGACTCATAACGCTCGAGGGCATCTTGAATATCTTGAGGGAGTTGACGTCTTAACGTATTTAAATATTGTACGTACGCGTCAATACTCGCTACCATATTAGAAATGATCACGCCCTTCAAATGCGTTCCATATTTCAAGGCATACTCAATAGCCAAAAGACCGCCCCACGATTGACCTAAAAGATAAAACTGCGACAAATTTAGACCGCGACGCACATCGTCGACCTCATCAACAAAGCCTTCAACGGTCCACAATTCCGGATTTCCAGGCTGATCAGAATAATATGAATCCAGTTGATCAAAAAAGTACAGCGTGTACTTATCCAAGGGAAGATATTGACTAAAACACTCTAAGTATTCATGAGTGGCCCCTGGTCCTCCATGCAACAACAAGATAGGTATGGAGCCGTGGCCGACCTGCCTGGTCCAGACATGGTACTGAGATCGTACGGGAACAATGCGGGTTTGTCCGTCCATCTGATGCGCCTCGCTTCACGACAATTGTTCGATCTATTGTTCTTGTTACATACGACACCATGTGCCGATTATCCTGCTACCCGTTAGCACATTGACCAAAAATCCCGATTTCCCCTGTTTCCGATCCGGATTTTGTATGGAATGCATAAACAATCTTACCGCTGTATTCGTATGATCAACGCAATTTCCTCTGCTGTGGCCGCTGTTACAGCTCACATCCAAAGGACAAATCAAAGGAGGATACGCATGACGCATTCGTCAGAAGAAACGTTATACAAATATAATGCTGACTTAGCTCCTGTGAAAGCGTCCCAAAAGACCTGGACGGCATACAATTTTTTAACCGTATGGATGGGGATGGTCCACAACATTATTTCTTACGAAGTGGCAGGGGGATTAATTCTCCTTGGAATGTCGGCATGGGAAGCCATTTTTACCATAATCGTGGGAAATCTCATCCTGCTCGTTCCCATGTTGCTGAACGGCTACCAAGGGACTCGTCTGCGTGTACCCTTTCCCGTTCTCATTCGCTCCAGTTTCGGCGTTAAGGGAGCGGTAATTCCCGTTATTCTACGGGCCGTCGTTGGCATTGGATGGTTTAGTGTACAGACTTATTTTATTGCGACGATTTTCAATTCGTTATTAGCGCTTCTTTGGCATGGATGGACTCATGTGGGAGGCTCCTTCAATTTTCTGGGAATGAATTTAACGGGATGGATAACATTTATGTTGTCGTGGTTCCTTAATGTACTGATCTTGCGTCACGGCATGAATTCTATCAAGCGCTTTGAGGCTTGGGCTGGACCCCTCGTACTGATATTGGCTTTAGGCCTGATTATTTGGAGCGTGCGCGTGAGTCATGGATTCGGTCCGTTGTTCCATCAAGGGGCTCATTTCCCTAAAGGACAAAACCTCTCGACAGTATTTGTGCCGGCCTTGACTGGAGTCATTAGCAGTTGGGCGACATTGGTGTTGAATATCGGGGACTTCACCCGCTTCAGCGAAACCCAACGGGCACAAATTGTTGGACAGTCCTTAGGGTTACCGGGTACAGCGATTGTGTTTTCGTTCATGAGCATCATGATTACCTCAGGGAGTTTGGTTGCCTTCGGTCATGCCATTTGGAATCCCATTACTCTGTTGACTCATTTTCACAACATCGTGATCCTCGCATTAGGCGGTTTTGCATTGGTGATCGCAACCATTTCGGTTAATGTGTCAGCTAATATTGTTTCGCCTGCTTATGACATTACCAATTTGTTTCCACGTCATTTGAATTTTGTTTCAGCTGGTATTGTGGCTGCGACTCTGGCCATTTTTCTGATGCCATGGAAACTGATGCAAAATCCGACGACCCTGTTTACGTTTCTTGGGGCCATTGGTGGACTATTAGGACCCGTTGCCGGGGTCATGATCGCGGACTTTTGGTTGATTCATCACCGTCGCATTCATGTCATGGCTCTCTACCAGCGCGATGGAGCGTACAGTTACTGGCATGGATTCAATTTACGGGCTCTAGCCGCCTTAGGACTCGGAGTATCCACCTCGGCCATCGGGTATTTCAATACGTCCTTGCACTGGCTTTATGCTTATTCCTGGTTTATCGGCTTGGGTCTTGCGTTGGTGGTCTACTGGGTTCTCTCCCGGATATGGCCTGGCGAGGCACCAGAACTTTCTTCCACCAACGAGATGGTCAATGCGGCTTTGTCTAACGAATAATGCTTTCACCATAAAAGAAGCCCCAACCACCGTTGGGGCTTTTTCGAAACTCGCTTTAATTTGACACGGTCCAGTAATTCGCATAGAGAAAATCCGTGACCGGGTTAAATGTGCTGACCGTGCCATGCACATTATTCGAGTGAACCGCAAATCCCGTCATGCGAGCATAACCTTGTGGGAACCATGGCATCCAAAGAACTGGCAGATGTTTGGCCATGAATTCTTGATAGGCATCCATACGCGATTGAATTTGCTGAGGTGTCCCCGGCTCATAGGTAGCCTGAATCAATTGATCCAGAGTGGGATTGGAATACCCGCCGGAATTTTCGCCAGCGCCGGTCGCAAACAAATTCCCTCCGGTGGGATAGTAGTCGAGCTGATATGTCCAACCCGCTCCCCAATATCCCATATTCCACTTCGATGGAGAACTCTGTGAATCGTCGGCAAATAACTGATTAATGGGTAACTGCTGTAAGGTTACCTGAATGCCCTCTTTTGCCCAATCACTTTGTAGGAGTTGAGCGACATGCGACAAGGTCGTACTCGCGGAGGCATACGTAAACGTAAAGGCTAATTTTTGCCCATTTTTAGTCATAACCCCATTGACTTCATGCCACCCGTGTTCCTCCAACAATTTCTTTCCGGCTTGAGGATTAAAAGGATACGGATTATTGTTCAGAGCCGTGTCGTAAAAAGCCGTATATGGTTTGGACGGAATCGGCCCATCTTCGGGAACACCAGCACCATGATACATGGAGTCAATCAATCCTTGTTGATTGATTCCCATTTGTAGGGCCTGGCGGACATAAAGTTTTGAAAAGATCGGGCCCATGCCGTTTGGAGCCTGCTTGTTAAAGTTTAGAATAATATAATTAAAACCAAAAAGATAAGACTGCGACAACGTGTCATTAGTCAGTTGATTACGCGTACTCCACAACGAAGGCGGCAAATATCCTACATTAACTTGACCGTTCTTGAGTCCCGCAAACTCATCAGCCGATGATGTTTCATACTGGAAAATCAGTTTGGAGATACTCGCTTTGTGCCCACCAAAGTTGGGGTTCGGAACTAGTTCCCAATATTGATTAGGCGCCCACTTAGCAAATTTAAAGGGACCATCCACCACATCGTACAGGGGATTGGTGGGCTCATTGGATACTGACTGAATAAACTTCAATTCTTGCGTCATATTATTCGGATATTTGTTCCAAACAAATTCCGGAACCGGGGAAATTTGACCGAGACCGTTGTGAATAAACCATGCTGGATTAACCGACTTGTCCAAGGTGATTATCACGGTGTTGGGCCCATCAGCCGTCACACTTTTCCAGTCTTTAGGCACTCCACCACTTCCTGCTGGGCCATAGGGCCAAGGGGAATTTGGTTGGCTCGCCGCATCCATCAAATCCCACGTAAAGACAACGTCTTGGGCCGTAATAGGTTTGCCATCCGACCATTTGTACTTATGATTTAAGGTCAAGGTAAACACGTTATCTTGGGGATTGACCTGAATTTTGCTGACGAGAGATCGAGAGTAATCCACCTGATTTTCTTTATTCAGGTAAATTAAGGGGCGGTACATGAGAAATTGAATCTGAGCGTTAATTTCCGTATAGGCGGATGAACTAAAGACGGGGAAAAACCAGTTCGGTGGCGTTTGGGGCGCTTCGGCCACAACGACAGTTCCTCCTGTATGTGAATGCGTACTACTTGAAGCATTGGACGTGCCGCAGCCCGCCAACGCAGTGACGCCAATTAATCCGACAGCTGACATAAGAGCCAAACGACGCTGCATGTACGATGTCCTCCTGCTGAATGAGTTTGCAATGTAGCATAAGAATGAATAGACGTACGATTCGACAAATTATTCGACACTGTTATGACAAATTCCTTCTACATCTGAAAATGTTTTTAATTACCTGAAGGATCTAGGTCGTGATAATCCACAAGTCCCCATAAATTCCCAAATGGATCTTGCAGCTGGCAGACCATAGGACCATCAATTCCCCGAATTGGCCCCCGGTAAAGACGGCAACCAGCATCTTGAAATTTGCTTATCACCGGCTCCATATCATGAACACGCCAATATGCCACTTGCCCGCTGCCATTCCCGGAATTTTTTTCATCACGCGGATGAAGACCAATTTTGGTGGCACCGACTAACAAGGTGCAATATTCGGGAGACTCAAAGACCACGGCACATTTTAAAAGATTTTGTATCCATCTCTTGACCTCTTCGATATCCTTAACAAAGAACACGACTTCGTCAACGGCTTGAAGCATGGTTATTGGTCCTGGCTCAGCATAAGGGGATCTCTATCTTGCTAAAAAGCCCCCTTTTTCGAACCAGGAATCCCTCCTTTTCTTCTTTTCTTTCTTTGTCTCGCAAGAGTATAGCGAAAGTGTAGCACGAAATCGTTGCTTCACTGGTATTTTTACGCCGTGTAGGCAATCCAGAGAACAACGCCCAATTATTGCGTATAATATAAATGCCTGTCCCAGATAGCTAAATTTCTGATTTGGGCTGGTGACAATATGGTAGGAGGTAAGTGTATGGACGATGCTCGTGTGTGCCTTCCCGGAATCGGAGATCCTGCTCCCGATTTTGAAGCAAACTCAACGCATGGCCCCATTAAACTCAGCCAATTCCGTGGCAAATGGGTCGTCTTATTTTCACACCCTGCAGACTTTACCCCAGTCTGAACATCGGAATTTGTCGCGTTTGCGCGACGAGCTCCCCAGTTTGAGGAGCGCAACGTTCAACTTATCGGTCTCTCCGTTGACTCGGTTTATTCTCATTTAGCATGGCAAGCAAATATCGAACAGAATTTTGGTGTGCAAATTCCGTTCCCGGTCATTGCCGATCTCGATCAGAAGGTTTCCCGCCTTTACGGAATGGTTGCTCCCGGAGCCTCAGCAACCACCACCGTTCGGACGGTCTTCTTCATTGATGATCAGGGTATTGTCCGGGCGTTGATTTATTACCCCCTCAATCTCGGACGAAACATCGACGAAATCTTGCGGGTTATCGATGGCTTGCAAACCAGCGCCAAACAAGGCGTCGCCATTCCCGCAGATTGGACACCGGGACAACCAGCCATCGTGCCTCCCCCAGCCACGACGGAAGAGATGCATAAACGTCTCAAAGAAAAAGGGGACAATCAAAAAGACTGGTATTACCGAACCACCAAAGTCGACTAACATAGCGAAAGGCCGCCAGCGGCCTTTCGTTTTTTTGCTCTTATAATAAATTGGGTATTTTGATGGCATGCGGGGGAGCATAAATTTCATGCATCTCCCACAACTGAAAACCCATTTTCACCAAAATGGGTGCAGATGTCTCACTATTAGCATACGTAGCAACAAATTGGACGCTCCACTGGTCTTGGGCGATAAAGAGACGATGTTCGACCATAAGACGATACCACCCGTGATGCTGAAAGTCAGGATGCGTTTCCCCACCCCATAACAAAGCCCAGCTATCCATTCGGCTCAATCCCCCTGCCGATATCACTAGGTCGCCCACTGGGATATAAAATAATCGCCGGGATTGCGGTTGCAATCGCTGTAATTCTTTGTGGAGATCCGCTCCCTCTAAAACAGGATCCTGAAAAATCCGGTGATCTAATGCGTTTACTCGAGCTAGCTGCTCCACGTTCAACACTTCGTGAACGTATTCAGATGGCTGTGGCGTAGCCGCGCGAGCAGGCCAAATCATGAGCATTTGGCGTTCGCGCAAGCGGTATTGATGGTCCATAAGCCAGCTCTTTAGCCCTAAGGTTTCTCTGGGACTAACACGCACGAATGGCTTACTTCGATATTGCTCCATCAAGGCGTCAAGCCGTTTTGCCATAATCCGAGACGGAACCCGAAATCGCATAATCTCACTACCAAACCCCTGATGATCGGGAAACGTGCCCACACTCCCCCATTCATCCCGCCATAAAGTTGAGCCCGGCCAAGTTTCAGGTGCTGATTGTTCTATGATGGAGGTATAGTCCATTGTATGATCACTCCCCGAACAAAGCGTTGCGGTGCGCCAGGAGACCAAGATAAGCACGCTATTTTCTAAAGATGTGCATCAATACTTTCCAAGGGAATCGCATAAGTCGCTAATTTTGTTCCCATGAATAATGACCCATTAACTATCTGGGGAACGCCCGGCACAAATGGTGTCGGCTCTTTCAGTGTCGAAACGATATGGCCTGTTTTTGCATTGACCACGATAATATCTCCGAGACTATCGCCCGCGATAATATGCCCGTCAACCCAAATCGGTGCCATTGTAATGCGGCCGATAGACCCACTATCCGACGTACTCCATAGAATTTTCCCGTTTTGCAAGTTTAAGGCATACAGCGTGCTCGTGACAGGGGACCCAAGATACACCACGTTCCTGTGGATAATGGGCACTCCTGCCGCATTCGTGGGAGACCCATCTGTCGCCCGGGGAATGCTGCCAGAGCCCAGATCGGTGGCCCATAATACTTTTCCCGTGTGCACTGACACACCCGCCGCCATGGCATGGATTTGATTATCGATCAAGCCTTCATAATCGATAACAAGGATACCGTCAGCAATAGCGGGCGGGCAGTCATCAATACCGCCCAACGATGAGGGAAGTGTAGTGGTAAAAGCGATGCGCAGATGAGGAATCTCAATAGCATAAAGTTGGTAAGGTAAGGCGCCGCCAAAATACATGACATGGTTCACAATTTCCGGGGATGACATGCTCACATAACTCGGAATCGCAAGCTTTTGTAAGATCTTTCCGTTTAATGGGTTAATCGCTAATACTTCATCACTGCCCCCTACCTGATATAACACCCCATGATTGATGACCGGTGTCGGCATATTTTCCCCCGGAGTATTGATGGACCAAAGAATTTTTCCGGTATTAGCAGACAGCCCCAGGATTTGATTAGGTCCTGTTCCTCGAATACCGCTGCTTTGAGGGCCTGGCCAATCACGATTTCCCGTTCCGACGATAACCACGCCATGATAGACAACAGGGGTCGTCATCACTTGATTGGGAACTGATACGGACCATTCCAGTCGTCCGGTTAAGGCCGACAACTTATCCACGGTGTAAGGGCTGTGAACTGTGCCGCCATAGACCGCACCCGCTACGACAGCAATTTGCATAAGTCCCTTTGTCGGGTCTGTCCAACTGATGGGGCGGGTCAGCTGCATAGGAAGACTAATACTTATTAATCCATTATGGTTGGGTTGGTGTCCAAATGCCAAATTACGGTGCGGCCACAATTTTCTGTGGGGTAATGTACCGGGATTCAACTCGTGGGGAGTGATCAATAAGAATATCGCCATCATCCCCAATGCAGTGACCAGTCGGATCCAAAGCGTAAATTTCATCATACAAACCCATGACTCCTATATGGCAAGTTCAACATGCTGATAACACGAAGCGAATGTGGAAGAGTTACCGCATTGTTGATGTCATTGTACCATGCCGTCATGAACACCATGGTAGGATAAACTCAAGACGGTCTTTACATCATGAGGAGGTTGGCATGAAGCGATTATTCCGTAACAACGCTCATAGCATAATGGAAAATATTATGTTGATTCTCGCCATTATTGCGGTGTCATCGATGGTTATTTTTCATCATTTAGGACAGGGTAGTATTTGGCGTGATGAAGCATTTTCAGTGGAATTATCTAAAGAATCATTAGGCGTCATTTCCCATGTATTGTTCACCATTGAGGGCAATATGTATTTGTATTATGTGATTTTGCACTTTTGGCTAAACGTCTTAACCCTATTTCATATATCCTGGTTGGCTTTTCCGGTAAGAATTCCCAATGCTGTGGGTTATGTATTGGCTTCCGTCGCGCTCTATGCGTTATTGCGCACGATGTACCATACAAAATGGCTTGCTGTTATGGGCGTTGTGTTCTTTTTGGGTTTTCCCTTTATCGTGACATATAGCCAACAAGCCCGGTCTTTTTCGCTTTTTTTACTGTTCACGGTCCTATCCTATCTATCGTTGTGGCAATTTCTCAATGCTCCGAGACATCGCCGTGTATGGTGGATAAGTTATGTGCTGACGTCTACTCTGGATTTATATTCCTTTTTGAACAGCCTGTTTTATGTGGCTGCCCAATTTATTTTAGTATGGACGTTGTGGCGTAAGGGAGACACCGACCGAACCCATTTCCTTCAGTTTCTTTGGGCCTTGGCTTTAGGCGCCGGGTTAGGGTTGCCCTTACTGCCCCCCATTTTAGCAGGAGGGCAAGTCGGGTGGGTACCCCTGCCCACCTTGAGCGAAGCGATTCACCTAATTCCGACCTATCTTGAACAATCGTTAACAAGTCCTTTAATGATATTAATAGTCCTGTTGGGCAGTTTTGCGATAGTGGCCTGGATTCGCCTGCCCTCAACAGTCCCATCATGGTTGCAACTAACTCATCGCGATGAAATGGCATTGTGGTTTGGTCTAACATGGATGATACTGCCTCCGGCCGAAAGTTATGTGAGTTCGTATATTCGAGACTATCATGTTTTCGATCCCGTCTATCTGCTGCCAACTGTGGAAGGCCTCATCATTTTATTGGTTGGTGGTCTAAAGGCTATACGATCCCTCCAAACCCAGCTTACTCTCATCGCTCTTTCAGTATTTTTGGTAGTGCCCCAGTGGATTAAGGGCCAAGGAGTTTCGTTAGAGAATTGGCGCCAGCCAGTGCTAACCTGGGCCCATGATTATCGGGCTGGTCAAGAGATCGTATGTATGGATAACATTGGAGGCTGTCAATACACTATTCAATATTATATTGATGCCTATCATCTCCCCATTAAAATTGGCAACTATCCTGGGCATTTCACGTGGAACGAATATATTAATCTCCCAGCTAAAGGAGCGTATTTTGCTGAAGCCGTCAATGTGAACAAATTGAGACAGGCTGGATATTTGAAACCCGGCCGTAGCATTTGGTTTATTTTTAACAGTGTCCCACCTAATGCCACAGTCTCTCTCGATCACTGGCTTCATCAACATGCCGTCATGATCAAGCAATTGACGGGCCATAATTGGCCGGTATCTTTTGTTCTTTACCACATTAAATAAGGGTTTGCGAAGGAGTCGCCGGGTGTCGATTCGTGCCCCATACCAATCCTGAATATATTTATCTGAAATTTGGCGATGATTCGGTATGATGAATACAGACACGTCATGCCAACTTTTTTGAGGTGATGCTTGTGACCACATTCAGTTTTCACCATGTCCGGATTCCTGGCCATGATAGCTTGCACGATCTGAGGATTCAAGATGGACGGATAATACAACTCGCACCGTCTTTGTCCGCTTCACCCCAATCTTATGATGCTCAAGGGGGGCTTCTTCTTCCTCCCCTATCGGACCCACACCTTCACCTTGATGCTGTTTTGACAGCCGGCGATCCCGAACCTAACCGCTCCGGAACACTCATTGAGGGGATTGAACGGTGGAATCAACGCAAAAAATACCTTACCGAAGAGGACGTCATGGTTCGGGCTCGGGAAGCGATTCGTTGGCATATTGCCCACGGTGTTCTTTATATCCGTTCCCACGTGGATGTTTCAGATGATTCCCTCACCGCCTTAAGAGCCTTGTTGCGGCTTCGCCAAGAGCTGCCCCCAGGGGTCATTCTTCAACTCGTGGCCTTTCCTCAAGATGGTATATTTTGTCGTCCTAATGGACCGGAATTAATGGAAGAAGCTCTTAAACTTGGTGCCGACGTCGTCGGCGGCATTCCGCACTACGAATGGACGCGGGAAGACGGTATCAAAGATATTCAATTAGCGTTTGATTTAGCTGGAAAATATCACCGGTCTATTGATATTCATTGCGACGAAACCGACGATGATCACTCCCGGTTTCTTGAAACCATGGCGAAACTGACACTGGATAATCAGTGGGCAGGAAGAGTCACAGCGAGTCACACCACCGCTATGGCATCATATAATGAAGCCTATGCCTTTAAACTCATGCGTATGCTCAAAGAGGCAGGCGTTGCGATTATCGCCAATCCGCTCGATAATATCGTCTTACAAGGTCGTTTTGACCAATATCCCAAAAGGCGAGGAATGACCCGGGTTAAGGAATTATTACGGTCGGGGATCTGTGTAGGCGCAGGTCACGATTCTATCGTTGATCCATGGTATCCATGGGGAACCGGAAATCCTCTGTTTGTGGCCAGCATGTTGGCGCATATTGCTCAAATGACGGGCGCCGACGAGTTAGACGCCGTGTTATCCACCGTTACGACGAATGCGGCTCAAATTATGACGATATCTTCTTACCCGCCAACCTTATCCGTTCACGAAGGGCAACCAGCTAATTTTGTGATCTACCCCGTGGCGGACAAAGTTGATCTCATTCGTCTCATGCCACTGCCAAGATGGGTCGTAGCGGCCGGACAAATCCTTGCCCACACCGAACCGCAGACCACACAACTAGCGTGGTCACCCGATCAATTTGAGCCAGTCACCTTTCATTCCCCAAGATTCTTATAGCTCATCAGCAATGCGCAATATGTTGTTTTCCGCATCAAGATGCCTAGAAAATCCTATCGTGGCATTTTGATGCGGTGCCACGTGGCAGGGCAAAACAAAAAACCGTCTAGTAAATCACTCTAGACGGTAACAATGGCACAAAACAATCACATGTTCTTCACGGTTTGCGAATGGGACAAGTCCTGATGCCAACTAAGCGATACAATCCACAAAATCCCGTAACACCTGTCACGATGGCCACGACCGCTAACACACCAAAAATCCATTCGCCCACACTGCCCCCGGTTTTGTTAAACGCTAAAATGGCGAATATCACACCGAAAACCACACGCAAAATCCGATCGGTTCGTCCCTCATTAATCATGATGTTAACCCTCCCTGGTTTGTTGTTAGTAGTTATTTTAATAACTCCGCTGTTAATTTAACAGTATTCTCCATGACGTCACTTGTCAATGGGTTATCCTCAGGTTTTTGTTCAAAAACTCTGATGTCTTTGCACCGTCTTTATCCGGCGTCCAAGGGGGCATAAATCGTGATACCATGTAGATAGTGCATCATATCAAAATCAAATGGGAGGATATCTATGTCGCAACAAAAACCCGTAATCGACAACCAAATCTCCATCACTCCCGACATGTTAAGCCAATTAGAAGTCTTTATTACACAGCCCGATCGCCGGACCAGTGATATTTTTGCCGAACGCAATTTTCCTCTTGATCATCATCTTAATCTTCACTGGATTATTAGGCATGATATTTTTGAGGGCGTCGTTATGCATCTCAGCCTGATTGATACGGAAGAATACCGGCACATAGCGGGGTTTGATAAATCCATTACCACCGCCCACGACATCGAAGGGGAGTATGTTCTCCAAAATTCCTCAGCCTTATACCGTCTTCATGTTTACCAGTCCTCTCATTGATCCAACGAGATCCAACGAGAGAAACCTTGAGACCATCCAGACCTCGGCACCAGAGGAGTCCTTAGCCTAGTTTAAACAGTTAAAAGGACTGATGCGCACACTCAGTTAAACCCCATCATCTGATCCAGTAAAGGTTTCAATTCATGAAATTTCTTAGAACAAGTTTAAGAGACATTCATCAAGACCTGTCACAATGAAGAAATCGCTTAATGTTTATTGATTGAATCCCATCACGATGAAAATAAGGGAAGAGTAACTGTCGAGAAATAACTCTTGTGTTATCAAGTTTATGGACAAGCAGAAGGTGAACGCATTTTCCAAAAACTACATAACGGGTATTATAATACGTATGTCAATTATTGGGGAGGCGAGATCGTGAAACGGAGCCGGCTAGCAACGGGAGCTTTAGTCTTGGTGTTTTCCGGAGTCATTACGCTCACGCCACATGCGTATGCCGCCAACCAAACCGTAAGTATTTCCTCCCCCGATGCCGTCACCTCTTTACCGGCCCATTATGTTTTTACCCAAACCATTACCCTGACCAATACCGAAAACGCATCCGCCTATGATGTCAAGGCGAACATTGTTTTACTCCCCCCTGAAACCAGTTATTCCCAGGTTTCCCTCACGGGAGAAAGCATCAAACCGGTGGCGGTCCACCATGATCAATACGGGAATTTAATTGGGACATTTGTTTGGAGTACATTAGCTCCCCATCAAACGGTCACCTTAACATTGCATTATGCTGATACATCCTATGATGTCAGTTACAAACTTCCCAAAGTTTATCCTACATACAACATCCACAGCGTGGTCTATCAAACATACACCAATCCTCAACTCGAAGCGCAGGAGGTCAACACCGATTCCCCTGTCTTAGAACATATTGTCGCCCAGGTGATTCGACCCGGTGAAAACCCTGAGCAAGAAGCCCATGCGCTTTTTGAGTGGATTGTGAAAAACATTCGGTATAACTATACGCTGCAAGCCTCCGGAAGTGCCGTCGCGACGGCAGAAAGTCATTTAGGCATCTGTAGCGACATTGCCGATCTTTATGTGGGCTTATTACGAACAGCCCACATTCCTGCGCGCTTTGTGGGAGGATATGTGACTAATAATGGTAGTGGACAAGGCGGATTTCATCAATGGACGGAATTTTATCTGCCATCTGTGGGTTGGGTTGTGGCCGATCCAACTTGGGGAGCCTATGGATATTTTGCCGCATTACAAGACAATTGGCATATCGCCTTGTATGATGGCATCCGTAAGGACATCGTGATTCATTGGTCCTATTCACCCCAATTATTGTCTGCTCAAGACGCTTCACACCAAATCCGGATTCATTATCAATATCATTTTTATGCTTCGGCACAACAAGCGGCCGCGCCTTCGGAACAAGCACCGCCCATTGTGCATCCTCAAAGTGCCAGTGCGAGTGTGTCCCATGATCCGCCTGCTACGGCCCCCACGCGTCAGCAAAACCCATCTCTGTGGCAACAAGTAACGCGCTGGCTCGATCACACGGCCACATTACTTGTCCATTGGCTCGGCCATTTGTAGGGGCATCACATGGAAAAACCTCATAAGAACATGCCAAAACACGCTGCCCAATCCTGGAACGGAAGCCGGGCAGCGTGTTTTATATCCTTCACGATTTAAAAACTGAGAATTGCATATCCTTCCCGAGCCCAACGGGAAAAGGTTTGATTGGCCATGAGCAATGCGATATCCAGCGCCCGAGCCGCATCTTCCACCTGGTACGATTTCACGAGGTTCGTACATGCCTCTAAGAGAATCCCCCTCTGCCGCAGCTCCTGCATCATCTGACGGACATCATCAGGAGCCGAAGCTAAAAGGGCTGTTGATTCTGCAAAGAAAAAGACTTCTAGATTGTCCGGACGTTCGGCTTCTGGCAATTCTGCAGTATGTAGAGCGAGAGACAAGGCCACCCGAACACGCTGGGGAGTATCCGATGCAATCATAATGCCTAATTTTCCCATATTACCTCTCTCCTTATTTTTCAAATCTCACATTTTTACCCAATTTTCTGGTGTTGATGCACCACTAACCGAGGCAAAGTTTCTGGTAATCGCCACCAACTTAAGATGGTCGTCATCAATAATAATATCCCCACGACCAAAATGGTCATATGAAGCGAACTCGCTGTACTAATAGCCCCGAGTAGCAGAGCAGCCACAGCATAACCTCCGTCCCGCCAAAGCCGGAACACACCGGTGATGCCACCCCGGTGAGCGGGCGGTGCAATATCAGACACAGCCGATGACAAATTGGGATAAAGCAGTGCGGTCCCGAGCCCTCCCAAACCCGCACTTAAAACCCACAGTCCCACATGGTGAAAGAGATATAGTCCTAACACGCCGATGGCATTCAAAGTCAATCCCATCAGGATGGGCTTCCGCCGGCCAATATGATCAGATAGAAGTCCCGTACCAAATTGTGCTAATCCCCATGTGCCTGCGTAAACCCCTGCCACCAGTCCAATTTGAGGCAAACTTACATGTTCACTAGCCAAATACAGGGGCATAATCCCCCACATCAAGGTATCAGACCACTTATTAATTTGGCCATCTAAAGACAATGTCGATAATCCGGGATTTTTCCACGTTGTCTCGGCAAAAGCATCTTTCAAATCGAGGGGTGATAGGCTTTTGGCGTGGGAACTCTGCGTATGTTCTAATAATGCAAACTCCCGCGTCTCTCGTAGTAAGGTTATCGTCGATAATAGACCTAACAGCGCAACCACTTCGGCCAATACAAAGGGAATAGGCCGTAATCCAAATTTTGCTGCTAACAAGGCCGTGACCCAGCCGCTTGCAGCCAAGCCCAAATACCCGGCTCCTTCATCAATACCCACCGCTAAACCCCGTCCTTGGGGCCCGACTAAATCGATTTTTCCTACACTAGTCATTGTCCATGCCAATCCTTGATTAAGGCCTAACAAAATGTTCGCTCCAATTACCCAATTCCAATTGGGAGCAAATGCCAACAACACGGGCACAGGCAAGCCGATAATCCATCCCCACATTAAGACCTTTTTACGGCCCACCCGATCTGACCAATGCCCTGCAAACAAATTCACAATCGCCTTACTTAAACCAAAGGTTGCGATAAAGCTCAAAATCAACATGCCATTAGTCAAATGGAATGTGTCTTCGGCCATCACAGGTACGATGGTGCGTTCACTTCCCAGCAAGGCGCCCACAAAAACAACAAGCAAGACCAAAAGAAAAAATTGTGTACGGTTGGCTTTAATCCCCAATTTCATGAGGACATACCATCCTTAATTACCACATTTACCTCGGCTGCCCTGGTCAGATCAGAACTCCGAGCCAAATCCCAATATTCCCGGGGATCCGCATTGCCTCGGTTGATTTCGCGAATTAAATGAAATTGCCTAGGTTTGGGCGGGAGATTTTGTAGAAGAAATTGTTCAAGATCCTTCGCGTCCAGATACCGAAAAGCCGGATTTGTCTCCCGTTCATATCCTAAAGTACTATGAGGTTTGCCGGAGAGCCCCCGTCCGCAGACAGATCCTGCATAAGCTCCTGGCCAAACTTCAATATAATCAGGCAACATATTGAGCCGGTCATGAAGCGTCTCGTACATCGATTGAGCCGATTCTTGAGGGGCAAGGTCGGGACGGCCCACATCACCCACCATGAGACTATGTCCTGTTAACAAAAACCACGGCATATGGGGATTGCGGCTGCGATCTGTTCCCAATAGCGCGATATGTTCTGGGGTATGTCCGGGAGTGTGCACCACACGCAAAGCCACGTTCCCGACTTCCAAGATGTCGCCGTCTTTAACACGATCAACCGGATACACGAAAGGAGCTAACTCGTGGGCAACCAAATGCGCATTCGTTTCTGCACATAACCGCCTGGCTCCAGAAATATGGTCGGCATGAATATGGGTATCCAGTACTAAGGTAATTTTTAAGCCGAATTGCTCAGCATCTTGAAGATACGGTGAAATATCCCATGCCGGATCAATAACGGCCGCCACACCTTTTCCCGGACAGGCTAGAAAGTACGAAGCTTGAGACTGGTCTCCCCACAGATGTTGGCGAAAAATCATGACCTATTCCCCCATTCATATATCAATCTATGTGGATACACTAATATGATATGTGCTATACTGTCAATAGCGTGTTACCATAAGTCATCAAATAAAAATTTCGGGAACTAGAAGGGATTTATGACGAATGACCGAACCGAGTCACCGAGCCTCTATTATCCAATCATCCATTTCGTTTGATCGAGCACTCAAAGTTTTGAGTGACCCGACGCGCCTTGAAATTATGCGCTTATTAGGGAATTCGGGTGAATTGTGTTGCCGCACCGTTCCGATGGACAGCGATCATCAAGAAGTAGGGCTGTGTGTACAAGACTTGGTGACGCATATGAAATTACCTCAATCGACTGTGTCCCATCATCTCGGCATGTTGCGCAACGTTGGGCTTGTCACGACCTATAAAGATGGGGCGTGCGTCTATTATATTCGTAATGATCAGGCCTTAAACGCCATTAAATCCGAATTGAATAAGTTATAAGACTGCTAAAACAATGGTTGGATCAAGCATACTTTATGTTAAAGGGGATTTCGATAAGCCACGTGTGGGGTCATATTGACCCATCACGCGCGGAAAGATTACAATGTATCCCAGTTGTAGAGCTGATGCAAGCACAAACGGCCAATCAAGAGAACCCATACCCATTAGCCATCCGCCAATCGCGGGACCAATGGACGCTGGCACCGTCCATGACACGGCATTTAAACTCGACGCAAATCCCCGTCGTTTATCGCGAACCAGGCTGACACTAAAAGCTTGCCGTGTCCCCATCGAACCCCGGTTTACCACCGAACGGAGAATATAAAGAATGGCAGCAGGAAGAAATGATGGCATAAAGGCCATAGAAATGAGCGCGATAACACCGATGAACCGGGGCCATACAATGGATCCCATGAGCCCTATACGCTGCGAAACTTTTCCTATAGCCAACGAAGACAGACCTGTCAATAGGAACGTGAGTCCATAGACCGGTCCAATAGCCTTCGGACCGACGCCAAAGCGCACAGAAAACCAGTAGGGCAACAATGGCGCAATCAGGCCCACACCTAAAGAATTTATTGTGTTAACCAAGGCCAATAATGATAGCGCCTTATTCTCCTGGTGTCTTAGAGTTGTTTCATCGATGCTCGACACATTTTCGGCTACGGGTTCGGTGGCCTGGGGTTTTGGCTCGGGAGTCCACCAGATTTGAACGGCGTTGATGACTCCGATGACAATGGTCAACCAAAACAATGGATCGAAACGGACAACAGGTTGAGTTCCGGTCAAAAACCCCGGTAACACGCCTGCTAAAAATGACCCGATTGCCATCCCCCAAAAGGTTAAAGCCGCATTCACACTAAATAATGATCCACGTCTAAGAGGCGGAATCACACTCGCCAACCATGCCTGTTCTGCCGGTGCAAACGGTCCCGAAGATCCATTGGCTCCCCGTCCAAAAGCAAAGAAAATGGCTACCACAATTAATACGATACGGAGATGGGTAAAGACAATCAACAACGTTCCTAGGACCAGCCCCGCTTCGTAAAATAACAAGAAAGGTTTCCGCCCATACTGGTCACTAATTAATCCAACCACAATACTTAAAAGAGCACCGGTGAGACCACTGGCCATTAATAATAAGCCTATAGCGGCTGCTGACCAATGCATCGCGTGCAGATAGAGAACAAAATCGACAGCCAAGGCTCCTTGAGAAACACTTCGCAAAAACCTAATTGTCATTAATGACCGTGCCACCAAAGGAATATCTCGCCACCACGTAGTCATCCGCTTCACCTTCTTTATCCCAGTGTAGCGAGAGGCGCGCGAATACTCAACGTGCTTCCCATTGCAGGAAATAAGAGGAATCAGTACACTGGGAAAAAAGAGGTACGCCCAATTCTCGTATGATCAATTCCGCAGGAGTATTGTGCTGGAGATTGGGATTATTTTGGCAAGGAGGTCAACCGATGCGTTTAAGTCAAGAACAAGTCGCTCAGGAACTTCAACATATGACGGGATGGGAATGGATTGGTGATGCTATTCGCAAGGAATTTATCTTTCGGGATTTTACCCAAAGTGTAGCCTTTGTGGATCGCATGGTTGAGCCTGCCAACACCATGGATCATCATCCCGATGTCGATATTCGGTATAACCGTGTTCAGGTGACGTTAACCACGCACGATGAAGGTGGTGTGACCGAAAAAGATCTGCAACTGGCTAAACAATTAGACGCCTTGAGTTAATCTTTTTTAACGTATCGCCTTACGTTTCAACGGGAAACTTCCGAGTATTCGGCACCCCGGCACTCCCGGTTGTACGTTGACCCACTCAACTTCTGATATCTCCCAGTGCAACTCGTGACGATGTTGTTCCACCGCCTCCAAAAGGCGTGCGACCTTCTCTTCCGATACAGGTCGTGCATAGCGTGCAAGAGTAATGTGAGGAACAATGGTTTGATGTTTTCCCTCATAAGGTGGATAGGCGCGAAATTTATTCCATATCGTGTGAAACAGGGTGACCAATTGGGGCGTTGATGACACTTTCAAGTAATAAATCACCTCGTCAGGCATGTCAAAATGATCGAGACAATCAAATTGAATCCGAAACGTCTCTATTCGGCCCACTAATTTTTTCAATTCTGGCGTGACAATTTTTGTTTTCGGTTCGTCCGCGAAGGGAAAATGCACGGTAACATGAGCGGGCAATTGCCGCGCCGAGGGATCGCCTTCAAGACGTAGACGTTCCAGAGCCTCGGGCAAAGCTACAGGAATGATAAGAGCATTGCCATCAATGCTCAATGATCCCTTTCCTTTGTCTGTCCGCCACAAATATGGTGACTTAATCCTTGTCAGCTCCTTTAATCCCCATGGTTCGCAAAATGTGCTATAAACCCCGTCCCCACTTTGCATGATAGCCATTATTCTACAAGGCATTGTGTCATTCGCCAAATCATTTTTTGTTTACGGACTAAGACACGCGGATGACCATCCATGGCAACGGACAATCCTCTACGCAATGTGACGAAACATCGTATCAAATTTAGCATTTCCGGTGCAGATAAGGTATGCTTAAAATCAGTATCGGGTTAATATCAGGACATGTCTAGCCCTTTGCACATTTTTTGACACGGGCATATCAATTATCCATTTGGGATTATAGTCTGTTGCGGATGATGACATATGGAGTGAATCCTTGACACATGGAAGCATGGAGACGCAATTTATATGTTTTATGGATCACCAATTTTATCATGGGATCCAGCATGAGTCTCGTCATACCGTTCCTCCCCATCTATATTCAACAATTAGGGATTCATCAACTAAGTGCATTAGAACGTTGGTCAGGCCTTGTATTCTCAGCGACCTTTATGGTTTCTGCCTTTGTCCAACCACTGTGGGGTCGCCTTTCTGACCGAGTAGGACGTAAAGTCATGCTGATTCGCAGTGGTATCGGCATGGCTTTGGTCATGGCCTCCATGGGATTTGTGCATCATGTCTGGCAACTGTTTGCGTTGCGCGGATTATTAGGAGCCGTCGCTGGCTTTATTGTTTCAGCCACCGCGTTACAAGCCACCCAAACACCTCCCGAACAGGCGGGACGAGCTTTGGGTACTTTGCAAACCGGCGCAGTCGCTGGCAATCTCATTGGCCCGTTTTTAGGAGGGGTATTAGCAGACACTATTGGAATTCGTCACGTCTTTTTCTTAACCGGAATCCTTCAAATTTTGGCGACGCTATTGGTGATCTTCTTTGTCCAAGAAAATTTTCGACCCAGTCCAGCGGCCACCCGCATGTCCGACCGCGAATTTTTGCGTAAAATGCGGCAAACCGGTATTATATTGCCCTTATTTGTCGTCACCTTAGTCATTCAAATGGGTTATCTGAGCATCGAACCTATTGTGACGATTTACGTCCGCCAACTTGAACCCCATGCAAAAAATATTTCCACCTTGGCCGGCGCCACATTTGCGGCCATTGGTCTTGGTAACATCATCAGTGCACCGCGCCTGGGGAAGTTAGCGGACAAGATTGGCGCCCAGCGTGTGCTCTTAGTGTCGTTGGTCATAGCTGCGGTACTCTATCTCCCGCAAGCTTACGTACATAATGCTTATCAACTCATGGTGCTGAGGCTGATTTTGGGACTCGCCGTTGGCGGCTTGCAGCCGTCAGTGCAAGCTCTCATTCGGCGGTACACACCGACTTCCTTGCAAGGCCGTGCGTTTGGTTTTAATAGTAGTTTTCTTTTTGCGGGAAATTTAGTAGGCCCTTTATTAGGCGGTTTTGTCAGTAGTATTTGGCACATCCAAAGTGTATTTTATGTAACAGCCATTCTTCTTTTCATTGACGCCATGTGGCTCTACTACGCGATAATCCGTTTTCGTTCCCGTATCTTGCCCGCATCCTAAAAAAGAGTTGTGACGATGATGCATGTTGATGTAACCTTTTCATAGCATTGGACGTTATACTTGGTGAAAGCAGATTGTCTTAAAGGGGTTGCCTTCAACGAACGCGCAAGATGAACGGCATTTTACGCAATTTATGGAGGAATATGGGGACAAGGCATTACGTTATGCTTTCGTCACCTTACATGTTCGCGATGACGCAGAGGATGTGGCTCAAGAAGCGTTTGTTCGTTTATGGCGCCACGCCAAGCGCCATGGAGTCGATAATTTGAGCCCAGCTCTACTCTTTCATACGTTGACAAACTTATGTCGTGACCGCATGCGATATTACAAACGGCATCCAGAAGACCCGACAGATATTTTGGAGACGACCCAGCAATCCGCAATGGACGAGATTCCTTTATTAATGGATGATATGAATGTGCTTGAAGCGGTTATGCAATTAGGTGTGGCAGAACGCCAATGTATTCTTCTGTTTTACTATATGGATCGCTCTTTAAAGGAGACGGCTACAGCGCTTGGCGTTAGTGAGCAAGTTGTTAAGACGCGGTTATACCGCGCCCGGCAGCATCTACGTCCCCTTCTTGAACCTATCTGGAAGGAGGGCCTAATATGACCGATCATTTGCACGACAAGTTAGGGGAACGTTTAGATCATGCTCTCGGCGAAGGCATGGGATTGTATTTTAATACGCATTGGCATCCTAAAAAGGTCGTACGTCGCCAAAGCTATCTCCGCCGTACGGTCATGGGCGCGGTAGCCGCGTCGGTCGCCGGATTAGTGCTTGTGCCTCACCTACACCCGATCCGTCAAAGTCAGGCATCCAGCAGTGAAAGGACTCTCGCAGCTCCGGCTTTATCCTCGTCGATTAAGCAAGTGCTGCAGCAATTTTCCGATGAACAGGTTCAGGTTATCGATATGTCACCGGTCTATGCCAAATATCCTATGGCAGTTCCGACAGGTCATGCTTTAACATTATCCGGTAAATTTACCCTGGGCCAGATCACAGGAACTTCCCTGGTATTAAAATTGGATAATCGGCGCAATGTTCTGGGAGGCACATTATTTTCTCAAGGCGTTCCTATCTATGACTTTGTTGGCCATGATGCAACCAATGGGCAAGTGATCAGTCCCCATCCCAGTTCCACCCCATTAAAAGGAACATGGGTTGCCGGATTACCAACACCGATTACATCATTTGCGGCAGCTGGTCCTTATATTTATTTGACGCACAATAATACGTGGGCGGTATTACACGGCCAAAGCAAAGCATACTGGGCGGTATCTCCGGGTCCTGAGACTAATAATATGATTGATACAATTTCGGCGCTGCCGAACAAGCCTAATGACGTTTTATTAGTCGAGGAAAATCCTTCAGGTCAATCAGTAGGATATGTGAGTACCGACCGCGGACGGCATTGGACAACATGGGCCATCGGCGCCGCGACCTTTTCCAATGTTGTGGCAATGGACCATCACTATTGGGCTATCGTCAATGGGACGTTGCAAGTCAGTCAAACTGGGATCACCTGGAACACTTTGCTTACATTGAATACGAAACGGTGGCAGGTTGAAGATTACGCGATCAATCCGGCCAACTCCCAACAAATTGCCGTGGCCTTGGTTCCCGTAGCGGGAACTGGAATTGGCCCCGTATTAGAAACGCAAAATGGCGGACAAAGCTGGCACCAACTTCCTCATTTTCCTGCGTTAGGAGCTGCACCGTCTAGCATGGTCATGTCCCCTAGCGGCGGAATTTCCGCACTCGTCAACCTCTCCAATCCTGTCCTGGTCAGATACTCTCCTACCACCCACCGGTGGACGGCAATTGCCGTGCCTAGTAATGGGCAGCAAGTGGGAGTTGGACAATTAGCCGCTTCGCCCAATGGGGACTTATTTTATGGTTCGCCTACAGGAGCTATCTATCGCTGGGTAAAATCTGATTCTCAATGGCAGTACATTGCGCCTCCATCGGCTAGCGCGGCTGATTCGTCAGCACCCTACCCTTTAGAAGCCATTGGCAACCATCAAATTCTTGCCGGCTACGATAATGGATGGTCAATCTTTGTTATTTCGCCATCATCCTCACGGTAAAAGACACCGCCCGAGCCAGCAATCGGGCGGTGTCTTTATAGATCCTTATTCTCCAGCCGTTAAACCCGTTCGATAATGGTCGCTACAGCCATTCCCCACCCAATACACATAGTGATTAATGCATAGTGGCCATTTGTAACTTCTAAGTGATTTAAGGCGGTTAAAACTAACCGGCCTCCTGAGGCACCTAGAGGATGACCAATCGCAATGGCACCTCCGTGTGGATTGACCTTGTTCCAATCGGGATGGTATTCTTCTCCCCACGCTAACACCACCGATGCAAACGCCTCATTGACTTCGAACACATCAATATCATCAAATTTCAAGCCCGCTTTGTCCAACACTTTTCGGGTAGCGGGAATCGGTCCGGTTAACATGATAACCGGGTCGACTCCTACAACACTCATGGCCACAATTCGCGCACGCGGCGTATACCCATAACGGTTAATCGCATTTTCCGAAGCGAGTAATAATGCGCTGGCTCCATCACTAATTTGACTGGAATTGCCAGCTGTAACCACACCATCAGGTTTAAAAGCAGGACGCAAGGTCGCCATCTTTTCAAGATTTGTATCGGCTCTTGGGCCCTCATCGGTTCGGACGGTATGCATCTCCCCGTCATCGCCTGGGACCGTGAGATCAAAGGTTTCTTTGTCAAAATAATGGTCATGTTGTGCGGCAATCGCCCGCATATGACTTTGATACGAATAGGCATCGAGGGCTTCCCGGTCTAAGTGCCACTTTTCAGCAATGAGTTCCGCAGAAATGCCTTGAGGAACAATTTGATATTGCGCGAGTAATTGATTACTAAAGGTCGAACCATCCGAGCCCATGGGAACCCGGGTCATCGACTCAACCCCAGCAGCAATGACCAGATCATGCGTGTCTGACTTGATCGCTTGCGCCGCTTGATTCACCGTTTCCAGACTCGAGGCACACATGCGGTTGACCGTCGCTCCTGGTACTTCAACAGGAAAGCCGGCAATTAACGGAGCAAGCCGTCCAATATTAAATCCTTGCTCTCCGATTTGTGTGACACACCCTAACCGCACATCTTCCACGGTTGCGGGATCGGTGTGCGTACGAGAAACCAGGTGCTGTAATGTGACGGCCGCTAAATCATCCGGACGGATATTTTTTAAGATGCCATTGCGTCGACCAAACGGGGTACGAATACCATCAATTATATACGCTTCGGTCACTTGGGCTTCCTCCTACCTCAATGTTTTGTCCTGTTTCCTAACCCTTTCACAATCTTTCAAGGGATTTCGCTTCGGTTCCCTCTCGAACGGTCTTTCATTACCGTGACCACGTTAGCGAACCCTACCATGTCTCACAGGGTCTATGCCCGACCAATCCTTCGTTCAGCTTGACGTGCGGTAGTAATGACGTGGGAGCCGGACTCGTATACGGGGTCATTTCACCGAGTGAAAGCCCAACAGGAGGGAGACGACTTCCCACGCCCGAGACAGAACCGAAGCCCCTCCATCGTTACGCGGCGGTCGACACCTCCCCCAGGGGGAACAGTCGCGCCGCATCATACGCCTGTCCGTGCTTCATGCACGCCCAGGCCACCCGGAGGAGCTTCGTCGCGACCGCCACCATGGCGGCTTTCGGGGCGAGCGGATGCGCCGCCCGTCGGGTGAGCGACTGATACCAGGCCTTCCACTGGGGATCCTTGGCCACCGCGACGCACGCGGCCTGATACAGCACGGCACGCGCGGCGGGACGTCCCCGTTTGGCAATATGCGTTGGGCCTTGGCGGTGTCCCGAGCTGGTTTGGGTGAGATTGAGTCCCGCCATTTTCTGCGCTTGGCGCGCATCGGCGAATCGGGACAAGTCCCCCAACTCGCCCAACACCGTGGCAATGACCTGGGGCCCGAATCCCGGAATGCTGAATAACGGCTGAGCAGGAGTCCAGTCCTCTAAAATGGCGGCTTGCGCGGCTTCAATGGCCGTTTGCGCGGCGAGCGCCGCGCGCCAACTCCGAAGATAGGAGGCGAGTTGGAGACGCGCAGTCGCCCGGCCTACGGGAATCCCAATGGAGTCCACGGCGGCCTGGTGCAAGGCGTGGGCGCGTTTAGCGCCGACGCGATGTGTGGTGGCGGCCTTAAACTGGTCCGCTATCGCATCCACGGACTGCGCTAACACCAAGTCCGGCGTCGGGAGCGTATCCAGCGTCGTCAGCGCCGCTTTCCCATCCCACGCCTTGAAGACCGTGAAGAATTCCGGAAAGTATTGATGGATCCAGCCGGCAATGCGCGCTCGCCATCGCATGACGTCCTGGTGGTGCTGCCGACGCGTCACCGCCAACGTGGCCAGCTGGGCCAGCGCGCCGCCGCGCGGCTCCCACCGGAACCACCGGCCATCATAGACGAGTCGGGCGATAACCCGGGCATCCTTGGCGTCGGTCTTGGTCGGGGTATTGTCATCCAATTCCTTGAGTCGATGGACGTGAGCCGGCTGCACCAGCACCACCTCCGCGCCGTGCGCACGGAGCCAATGGGCCAACCCAACCCAATAGTGCCCGGTGGACTCCATGCCAACGCGGACCTCCTCGGACGGCCGCCGCTCCCACATCGCCTCAAATCCCGCACGGGTATTGGCGAACCGAAAGGCTTTACCGACAGGCCGCCCGTTCGTGTCCAGCCATTGCACATAATGCCAGTCCTTCGCCACGTCGATGCCGCCCACCCCCAGTCCTTGCTTTCTTCCGTCGCTCTGCTCTACACTGTGCTTAGCCATTGAACTGTGCCCCCCTGAATTTGGTTGTTGTTCGCTACTCCAACCCTATCAGAGGGGCCATTCTTTACTCAATCCCTAAATACGCCCCGGACACTTTATTACAGGATTCTCGTATAAAGAAATTGATTCTGCTACCCTGAGGCTTTATCTTGAGGCCTGCCTCGCGGCCAGCAGCAATCGGCATTCGGGATGATCAGGCTTGCCAGATCGGGTTTCGTCGGCGATGCTCGAAGAAGAGTCGGGACGAT
This sequence comes from Sulfobacillus thermosulfidooxidans DSM 9293, assembly GCF_900176145.1. Lineage (NCBI taxonomy): Bacteria > Bacillati > Bacillota > Clostridia > Eubacteriales > Clostridiales Family XVII. Incertae Sedis > Sulfobacillus > Sulfobacillus thermosulfidooxidans. The sequence continues at coordinate 3,282,580 of NZ_FWWY01000001.1, forward strand.
TCAAGACTGCATTCCTCCTGCCGGATTGACGGCTTCGAAAGTCTGTGAGTCGGCGACGCCGCTTCGTCACAGTTAACGCGCGGGATGCCGCTCCCCCCGTGGAGACCCGTGGCACCGGTCTATCGCAACACCGCGGGTGGCGATGACGGCTTATAAGCGAGGTTGCGGCGAAGGCGTCGGCGCGTCGGCGAAATCCCGTTCCCGATGCATTCCTCCGCGAAGGGAGGTGAAATCCCATGGATAGCGTGTTGTACGTCGGTATTGACACCAGTCTCGGGGCTCACGTCGTCTGCGCGATGGCGGCGGATGGCCAGGTCGTCGCGCGGACGACCGTCCCCAACGATCAGGCGGGGGCCGAGCAATTCGTCGCCTGGCTGCACCCCCACGCCGCGCCGTACGCGCGGCTGGCCATTGGCGTCGAGGCCACGTCCGTGTACCATGTGCCGCTGATGGAATGGCTGACGCAAACCCCCGACTTGCAGCGGTGGCAACCCACCTGGTACGTCCTCAATCCGAAAGTCGTCCAGAAATTCCGAGAGACCTATGTGGATCGGGGCAAAACCGACCGAGCGGATGCCGCCCTGATTGCGGATGTCATGCGGTTTGGGCGCGTCACGCCCTGGACCCCGCCGGATCCGCGCTATGCGGCGTTGCAGGTCTTGACCCGCCATCGTCGGCAGCTGAGCCACCTCATCACCCAAGAAAAAAATCGCGCGTTGGTGCAATTGTTTTGTGTCTGGGGGCAGTATGCCCATACGGAGGAGCCGTTTTTCTCGAACGTCTTTGGGGTAGCGTCGCAAACCGTGTTGGAACGCTACACGCCCGATACGCTGGCAGCCATCCCGCTGGCGGATCTGGTGGCGGAAATCGCGGCGGCCGGTCGCCAACGGCTGAAAGCGCCCGATGACATTGCGCAGACCTTGCACCGCTTGGCGCGGCGCGCCTTTCGGTTGCATCCGGACGAGCAGGACGCGCGGCACCAAAGCTTGGTCCTGCATTTGGACACCATCCGGGCCTTGGAACATCAACAACAGGCGCTGGACAAAGTGATTGCCCGTGACATGCAGGCGTTTCGCCAAACCCTGACCACGATTCCGGGGATTGGTCCGGTCTATGGCGCGGGCCTCTTGGCCGAAATCGGTCCCATCGAACGATTTCCGTCGGAAAATGCCTTGGCCAAATATGCGGGGCTGACCTGGCGCCCGCATCAATCGGGGAATTTTGATGCCGACATCCGTCCGCTGACGCGGACGGGGAACGTCTATTTGCGGTACTACTTCATCGAAGCGGCGGAGAGGGTCCGGGTGCGGGACCCGCAGTTCAAAGCCTTTTACGAGAAGAAGTACCACGAAGCCACGCACCACGCGCATAAGCGGGCGTTGGTCTTGACGGCACGCCAGTGGGTCGGCGTGGTCTACGGGATGCTGACCCGGGGCCAAATCTACGACGAAAGGAAGTTGATGCCGCACTAAAGGGATTGACAACTGATTTGCCATTATCTACCACCTCCTTTTAGGCAGGTTTATGTTGACCTGGCCCTGTTCGTCGTTGTCCTAAGCTGATCGGTTCTTGACATTTAACCGCGGGACTTTGCATGTGAAGCAATGTGCCGGCTTAACTGATCAATGTTTGTAGTTTTAAGGCCATACTCATATCCCCTGTAACGGACAATTTACCGCTCATAAAAGCACTCATGGGATTCAATTTGCCTTCAGCCAAATCCTTAAAGTCTTGCGCGGCCATGGTAATCGTCACACCCGCATCATTGGCTTTGCCAGCTTCCACACGGGCGCCATCTGGGCTAACCCGAACACAATAATCCCCGGCATCATCACCCGTTAAAATGAATTGATATACGCCTGTAGAGCCCGCTAACTGGGTGTTCGTTTTCTGAGTTAAGCGGTCTTGAAGTTGATCAAATACTTCTTTTGTCGTCATCTGTCTATCACTCCCCCAATGAACATGTTGAAATCTGACTTGGCACCATTACATCATGCGGGTCATCACGCGTTTTTGAATTTGGGTTGTGCCTTCATAAATAGACATAATTTTGGCATCTCGTAACCATTTTTCAACCGGATAATCACGCATATATCCGTAACCACCTAAAATCTGAACGGCATTCGTGGCGACTTCCATGGCCATATCCCCACAAAAAGCTTTCGCCATGGATCCTTCCATATTACAAGATTTACCTTCATCTGCTAACCATGCGGCGCGATAAGCTAGTAAACGGCCTGCTTCAATTTTGGTTAACATATCGGTTAAGGTGAACGATATGGCTTGATTATAATAAATCGGCTTGCCGAATTGGACCCGTTCTTTCGCATAGGACAGCGCATATTCATAAGCGGCCCGTGCCACTCCAACGGCAGCAATAGCGACGGTAGGTCGCGAATGCTCGAGCATCTTCATTGCTCCAAGGAAGGCCATATTTTCTTCACCCAGACGATTTTCAACAGGCACATGCACATCATCAAATCGCACTTCCGCTGTGTGACTGGCCCGCAAGCCTAATTTTTTAAATTTCTTGCCTGACGAAATTCCAGGCGTCTTCCCATCGACGATAAAAGCTGACACGCCCGCATATCCCGCTTCGGGATTGGTCTTCGCAAATACCACGTAGACATCGGCAATGCCTCCGTTTGTGATAAACGTTTTGGTGCCATTAATGACATATTCATCACCTTGGCGCACTGCACGGGTCGTCATGCTCACAACATCAGAGCCAGCGCCTGGTTCTGTCAAGCACATGGCACCTAAACGCACCTGATCGGGATCGCAAAACAATGGCAACCACTTTTTCTTTTGCTCTTCAGATCCCATTTCCAAAATCGGTATCGACGCGAGTCCGATCCCGCCAATGGCTGTTGCAATACCCGCGCAACCCCAAAACAGTTCCTCGCCAACCACTAAGCTAGAAATGAGATCCGGAACCCCATTACCGCCGTATTCTTCTGGAATGGTATAAGACAATAGCCCCACTTTCGCGGCTTTCTTTAACACATCCCAAGGCATTTCTTCGTGCTCATCATAGTAGGCGGCTACTGGACGTATTTCTTTCTCGGCAAACGTATGAGCCCATTCTTTTAACTCGCGCTGTTCTGGAGTTAATTCGAAGTTCATGGCACTCCCTCCCATCCCAATAACTTGCAACCAGACTTATTTTACCATATCAAATTTATGCAGAGTACAACTATTTGGACTCGGAAAATAGAAGTTTCTCTAAGACGGGAAACATCGGCATGCCGTGACTCAACAACGCATCATGAAAGCGTTGTAACGTAAAGGCCGATCCCCATCGTTCTTGAGCCTTGCGCCGCAGATGCAAGATTTGAAACTTTCCCCACGTATAAATCAAATAAAAGGGGTCTTGCGTTCCCCTTAGCGTTTCCCGTTTCGCACCCATAGGCGTCATAAAGCACTCGGTTTCAAAGAATTTTTGGGCGTCATCCAGCGTGAAATCCCCCCGGTGTAAGCGGATCGCCACGATAAAGCGCCCCAGGCGTTCGAGGGCTTCTAATAGGTAACTTATTTGTAACGCTAAATTACCATCACCGTAACCCTGTTCCATCATCAGTTCTTCGGTATAATGAGCCCATCCCTCGATAAAGGCCCCAGAACCAAAAATGCGGCGGACCGTACTAGACGTTTTGGGAATCTGTAAAAATTGCACAAAATGCCCCGGATACACTTCGTGAATGGAAATCATCTGCATCGTGGCTTTATTCAGGGTTTGTAGTTGAGCTTCTTGATCCTCAAGTGACCATGAGGAATCGGGCAACGTGACTTGATAATAAGCCTGACGTGAGGACTGCTCAAAAGGTCCGGGAGGGACGATGGAGGCTAATGTGGTGAGACGCATAAATGCGGGAGTTTCGACCACACGAGGATGAACGCTTTGCGGGATGCTCACCAGTTGCTGGCGTTCTACAAAATCACGCAACTGATCTAAGAGCTGGCTGGTGTGTTTAAGTAGGGTATCACGCGACCAATGGTCGTGCCGAATGTGGGCAATCACTTGCTGGGGATTGGTTGAAGGCTCATATTGTGCAACGAGGACTTGTAATTTTCCCTGCAAACGTTCGAGTTCCTTGTCCGCCATACATAGTAATTCATCCAAGGAGGCTTCGTTGCCTTCGAGCCAATAGAATTTTTCCCAATACCGCTTGGGCCCTAAACGATAATCTCCATGGGCCTTTGGTTTTATTTTTGTCTTTAAATCATCGACAAAGTTTTCATAAGCCTGGGCAGCTTGTTCACTGGCCTCCGCAATGTCCTGTCGTAAACGGCTGTTAACATCTTGGAATGCCTGCGGTATATCGTCACGGAGAAAGGGAAGGGTCCGGGTAAACTGATCGATGGCCATATCCACATAGAGTGCGGGGGGATTATCCAATTGTCTTAAGCCAGCCATAAGAAAACCGGGAACTTGACGCAAACGTTCTAATAACGCCTGGCCCCGGCTGTCCGCGGTACCAAATTGACCTCGTGCAAGACTTAACAAACTTGCGCTAATCACCGCATTAAAGAGATTGGGATCTTTTCGTTCCGGATGATCTCGTGTCACATCAAGCCATAACGACTCGACATTAAATTTTAACGTCATATAGTCTGCCCAATCTTCACGATCCAGGGTCTTAGGATTAATCCGGTTCAGCGCTGTGCGCGCTTGGCTCAGTGTCTTTTCGAAGACTTGGCGGGACGCTTCGCTGACAGGTGGCAATGCTTCATCCCAGTCATGTAATCCCAAATCTGTCGCGACAAACGGAAAGTGTTGGAGATAGATTTCTAATGTCATTTCGGCGATAGGGCGTAATTCTTCATCTTTTGGTAATCCCGCATAAAATTCTCGGTTGCTAACCTTCATAAACATTCCTCCTAAAAGCGCTTTAGGTTTTGCAAACACTTCTCGTGAATAAGAGAAAAACGCAGCGCTAATGAAGTGCCATCAGAGCGATAACGACTGACAACAAATTTAAGGTCGCGTGAGCAATGGTTGATGGAATCAAAGATCCGGTTTTCCAATAGACCAAGTTTAAAATCATCCCCGCGAGAGTTAATGGAATTAGCAACGTGAGGTTCATGTGCGCTACGCCAAATAGTACTCCGGCCACCACTGTAGCCCAACCTAATCCCCATGCCGGTCGTAAGGTACCAAATAAAATACCGCGAAACAAAATTTCTTCGGCAACTGGTGCCATGATGACAATCGCCACAATCATCAAAAAGGCTATGAGTCCTAAGTGTCCACTTAATCCTTTGGCATAAACAAATGGATTATTAGACTGAATCTTGATATGTGCTGCCTTTATTTCCCATTCGACTACTAGCGCGATAATACCCGACATCATGACGCCTATAGTAATGCCCCATCCCACCAAAGGAAGAGTCTTCGCGTTCCACTGATAGTGACGGCGTAGAAAAGACTGGGTCACATGATGGCGTGTGAGAATCATCAAAACGATTAACAGTTCAGTCGGCGGCGTCAGCAAATAGGCTGCTAGAAGTAACGATAAATTCGTAGACAAGGTGGCAAGATGGCCCAAGAGTAGTGAAACCGACAAAGCAACAGAGACCAAAATAAGAATTATGAAACCTAAGAATCCATCTCGAGGTCGCATGCGGCCAATTTCGGCCCGTTGACTCCACCACGCGATAATGACGCCGAGAAGAAGTTCAGTCAGGGGAAGCACCCAGCGATCCACGATCCTCAATGGGGACAACCAAATGCTCCACATAGCCACCACAATCATCACAGCGGCTATCCCAGGACGTCTCACCACATAGCTTAGACCCCCAGCGGCAATGCTCACGCCTAATGCGGTAATGATGATCATGCTGGGATTGACAAAATGCACCAATAGATCGGACAGAATGCCCATAACCAACCATAACACCAAGGCCCCAATCGCTTTCTTCAGTCGCTCCGCCTCCTCCGTCTGTCTAGTATGGTACAATATTCCTGATATCATGAGGAGGATGATAAAATGTGATTGGAGAACGCCAACAAAAAATATTGAATTACATTCAAGATTTTCTTGCTAAAAATGGGTATCCTCCCTCCGTACGCGAGATTGGTAAGGCCGTCGGATTAAGCTCAACTGCCAGTGTGGCCCGACATTTGAAGGCTTTAGAAAAAGAAGGATATATCTCGCATCCACCTGCCAAACGGCGAGCCTGGACTATGGGCACTGGTCATAACACTCGATCCATTTCTCTTCCGTTGGTTGGGAATATCACCGCAGGGGTTCCCATATTAGCCACTGAAGTCATCGAAGAACATCTCAATTTTCCCGCTTCCCTTTTTCGTGTTCATCCGGATTTTCTTCTGCGGGTCGTGGGCGATTCCATGATTGGTGCCGGGATTTTTGACGGTGACCTGGTTGCCGTACAAAGCACATCGGCTGCCCATGACGGAGACATTGTCATTGCTTTGTTAGGCGATGAAGCCACCGTCAAATATTTCTACAAAGATCCTCACGGCATCCGTCTTATGCCGGCTAATGAACGTTATCAACCCATTATTTCATCCGACGTTCAAATTTTAGGAAAGGTCGTGGGTCTTATTCGCAGCCTTTAATGCAGAGATTCCTTGGTCGACGGCCATCACGGTATGCCATTTGGACAACCCGCCTTGTAAATACGCGATGTAAGGCGGTCTGATGGGGGCATCACAGGATAGTTCCAACGATCCTCCGGCAACAAATCCGCCCGCGGCCATAATGACAGGATCCGCATATCCCGGCATCGACCACGCTTCAGGAACCACATAGCCATCAATGGGCGAGACACGCTGCACAGCACGGCACAGTATTTCAATTTTCTGGGCATCACCTAATCGAATGGCAGTGACAATGTCACTGCGGGGAAATTGCTCAGGCAACGGATCAACAGCAAAACCTTCAGCAGCAAAGGCATGAGATGCATAGATGCCGCCCATGAGGGCTTCGCCCACCATCATCGGTGCCAAAAACCATCCTTGCGCAATCAAACGTAATATTGATCCTGTAGGTCCGACCTCATGACCAATTCCCGGAGCCAGTAACATCTCTCCCACCGCTTCAACGAGCACTTGTTTCCCTGCGACATAAGCCCCCGTAGGCGCCACACCCCCGCCGGGATTTTTTAATAAGCTGCCAACAATCAAATCGGCTCCCCAATCGGTCGGTTCTTCTTCTAAGGTGAATTCCCCATAACAGTTATCGACCACTAACCACGCGCCCAACGAATGGGCTTTTTCCGCAATCTGCCGAATTTCGGCAGCATGAAACGAGGGGCGCGATTGATACCCGCGTGAGCGTTGGATGTACACCACACGAGGAGGGGGGGCTTGCTGGGGCCAAATGGGCATTCCTGTGCTGTCCGTGGGCAATACGCTCACGTCTATCCCCCGGCTGGGCAAACTGGTTCTGGAATTGCCAAAAATCAGCGGTTGAAGCGTATCATAAATGGGACCATTGGCCAACCATAAATGATCGCCCGGACTTAAGAGAGCACGCAAAGCGGTGGCTAAAGCGTGTGTTCCGGATGCCCATTGAGGACGAACCATGGCCGCTTCCGCATGCATAATGGTGGCGACAATCTGGTCTAATCGTTCTCGGCCGCGGTCACCATAGCCATAGCCGGTACTTCCCCCTAAATCCGAAGTGGACAGGCCGCTTTCACTAAAGGCCTTAGCGACCCGGGTTACATTCGCCGCGACAATGGCTTCGACGTGAAGCCATGTCTGGCGGGCCTGCTTTAAAATATCAGGATTTTGCAAAAGATAAGGCCTCCTACGCCAGATTCATCGTCGGTATCATACACTATTTTGATCGATGGGGAAAATGGCAGTAAGCCGGCCGAATGTATTACGCATCCAGGTGACGCAAGGTAAACGCTTTGACCTCTTTAAAACCCCGGCGGGTTAGAGCTGACACACCAATGACGGGGATGCCCTTAAAGTGTTCACGCACGGCGTGCAAATTATCGATCGCCCCCGGTTTGTCGATTTTGTTACCAAGAATAAGATACGGGGCGATGCGTTTGCTATAATTCGCCATCTCGTCATCAAGCGGTCCAAAGGATTCGATCCGTTTTGAGCCCACACTGCTCAGATCAATCATATGCAAAATCACATTCGCCTCTCCCATCCGAATTAATGTATTAGCCATGGCTTGGCGAATCTCGGCTTGATGATGGATGCCTTCTGTAAGCCCCACACTATCGACAATCCATAGGGTTTTCTTTTGTCGCCCCGTCATAATCTCAATGCTCATACTTTGAATTGTGAGGGTCTTATGTGGTTTTTGCGACACCAATTTATGCCGCGCTTCATCTAAAGACAATGATATTTTCTTGGTGGGAATTTCTTTGCGTTCTGTCCATTGCAGACGAATCTCCTTAACCCCTAAGTATGCCGCGAAGTTAATAACAAATAGGGATTTACCGACATTAGGCTTCCCAATGACTAGGGCCTCCATTACCACCCTCCTTCCACATCAGCCCAGGTCAGGGTCATGAGATCGTCACGACTGGTGGAATCAATATGGCTCACTAATCGCACGGCCTGGCGCCGGATGGCCCGTTCTATGATGTTACGAACCAGACGCGCATTGCCAGCATTGGTATGCCAATGTCCTTGGCTTCGGGTCAAAAATTCGGTCAATTGACGGTCAGCTTCAGTAGTCAAATGATACTGGCGCTCTAACAACATCGAGCGGGCTATCGCCATCAATTCTGAGGCGGCATAGTCGGGAAAGTGCATATGAATGGGAAACCGCGATAATAATCCCGGATTGGTCGATAAAAACCATGCCATCTCATCGGGGTATCCCGCCAAAATCAACAAAAATTCATCGCGATGATCTTCCATCGCCTTCACCAAGGTATCGATCGCTTCCTTCCCAAAATCTTTTTCACCGCCCCGGGCCAAAGAATACGCTTCATCAACAAACATCACACCTCCTAAAGCCCGTTTAATCACCTCCCGGGTTTTCTGCGCTGTATGCCCAATGTATTCTCCAACCAGGTCTGCTCGTTCCACTTCGAGCATATGTCCTTTGGGCAATACATCAAGGGCCTGAAAGAGACGGCCAATAATTCGCGCGACGGTTGTTTTACCAGTGCCCGGGGCTCCTGAAAAAATCATATGCAGTGTCTGCGATGCACTCACGAGCCCTAATTGTTGCCGGCGTTGTTGGACCTCAACATAGGCACGGATTTCATGCACCATTTGCTTGACTTCTTTAAGTCCTACTAAGTCATCTAATTCGCGTAAAATGCTCTCTACTCGCTTATGTCGGGTTTCCCCAGTAAAATGGCTCGCTGTTCGCTGAAATGGATTGGTATTGGGACCACCGCGGGTATCCAGTTGCGCTAAATACCGTACGGCCTTGTCCGATGCCAAATGTCCAGATTCGAACCACGCTATGACTTCCCTCGAAGTCAAAGGATTTTTAGGATATTCAGGATCATTCATCGCATCCAGCATGATTTCCCCTCCGCCAACGGACATCACTAATCTATACGCAGGCGGCAAGAAAATGCTGCCTGTCCAGGAAAAGACCCGGACTAAGGGTCTTGAACCGACAGGACTTGTTCCCTCAATCCGGGCGTGTGCTCGCAGGCAAGCAAAAGACCCACTGCAACCAGCTGCGCTTAAGGCCTCATCCGCATGAATCATGTGTGCGGCGAAAGTCCTAATTGGCGAAATTGGAAAGTCCAAATATCGGTTTCTTCTTCTAATTGTTGCTTGCGAGTTTTTCCCACGCCATGACCGGCTTGCGGTTCAACCCGAAGAAAAATCGGATAGGATGACCCAGTAGCCTGCTGCAGCCGGGCGGTCATCTTTCTAGCATGCAATGGATGCACCCGATTGTCATGCGCTGAGGTAAAAATTAAAATCGCGGGATATTTCGTATGAGGAACCACATGATGATAGGGCGAATAGCGTTGCAACCACTGCCAATCAACCGGATTATTAGGATCGCCATATTCACGTTTCCATAACGCGGCCACTAAAAACCGGTCGTAGCGCAGCATATCTAATAATGGCACGCCAATGATGGCCGAACGGATTAATTCCGGGTGCTGCGTGACGATAGTGCCAGTCAACAGGCCCCCATTGCTACGTCCAGTAATTCCCATCATATCGGGGCGACTATATCCTTCTGCTACTAAATGGCGTAACACACTCACCATATCGTCAAATACGTTTTGTTTTCGGTCCCGCATACCTGCTTGATGCCATGCCTCGCCAAATTCACTACCACCCCTTAATCCGGCAACGACATATAATCCGCCCGATTCCAGCCACAGATGGATTCCTGGAGAATAAACAGGTTGATAAGCAATATTGAATCCACCATACCCTCCTACAATGGCTGGGCGGACCCCAGTGGGAAGGCCTTGTTTTTGGGCCAAGAAAATGGGAATGAGGGTGCCATCCTTTGATTTCACAAATTCCTGCCAGATGCGAATTCCCTGGGTACTCTTGAATTGTGTACCCCAAATCTTTAATTCTGGGTCCAAGACAGACCACGAATAGACTTGAGGCGGCTGATCAAAAGAGGTCCATTCGATAAAAACGCGGTCATGACTTGCGTCTGCTTGCAGTCCTAAAACGGTCCCCATTCCTTGATGGGGCAAGTCGATAGGCGTCATTTCGCCATCATCATGAAGAAACGCCAAATGGCTCCGTGCCTGGTGAAAGGACAGAAGCACAAGGCCGCTATCTAAAGGCACAACAGACTGAACGGGCTCAGTCAGCGAGGAAACCCATAAGGGGATCCACTGATGATCAGAACTATTCCATTTCCATATTTGAGATGGCTCAGTAGGATGATGATAAAGACCGAATAATTCCTCGTGACGCCAAAATGGCTCAAGTCTTTCCGTGGTCCCATCAAAAATGTCAGTGGATATGATCGTCGATGGTTCGAATGCGTCATGGTTCAGTGTCAGAAGGGAGACCCGGTTAGCAGTCCACCCCCGGTGAGTTTCAATGACGAGTTGGCGACCCTCTTGATCCCCCGTGAGACGAAATGTTGTCGTGGGATCGGGATCAGAAAACACTTCCTTATCATCGTGATAATCCGTGCCCAGTTGATGACAATACACACGCTGGCCATAGTACTGTGGGTGGCCCTTTGAATCAACGGGATAGCGCGTGTAATAAAATACCGATTGATGCATTGGCATAAATACAGAAGCCCAACGTGTACCGGGAATGGTATCATCTAATAGCCTATTACGCGCCCAATCATAAATATATAGTGTACTCCATTCGTCCCCTTGATTGGAAACCCCAAAAAGGACAAATTTCCCGTCTTCGGATAACGTAAACCAGTCAATCGCTTGCGGCAATTCGGCTCGACCTGGATCATAGATGGTTTGGGAGTGGGTGTGACCTGGTGGAAGACACTCTAAGGTCGCTTGATTCGCCCCTGGCTGACGGCGTAAAAAAGCCATCACGCCCTGGCGGACCTGAGGCACATGGGTTTCTTCGCGCGTCATGAGGGTATCAAGCCGCTGATATATAGGCTCCCAAAAAGTATCGGCGTGCAAGGCCCTGATTGTTTTGTGATGTTGTTCCGCCTCAAAGTGCCGGTTCGCCTCGGTGTCGTCTTCTAAATAACGAAAGGGATCATAAATCACAAATCCATGCTCGTGATCATCGTGCTGTGTCGTCATAGAACCCCCTGGCAATTCATGACCTCTAGTCATCTCATCAAAGAGTTATTCGCGGACTAATGACCCATTTCCTGCCTCAATACATATCTTTCCTGTCATCTTGTCATGCTAAGGGCGTTTTATGGAGAGAACTTAAGGGGGCGATCCCGGCGATTATCCCGTTTCGACGGCAACTTCATCCTTTGTGGTTTTTTGCCCAAACCTTTGTCATCGGGTTAGATTTATACATTGTTTCGCCACTGTTGCCAGCTATCTCAAGACAATATCACCAACCTCCTAGTATGGTGAGCCTCCTCGTTACCATATTTGCTTTAACCTATGCCATCTCCTCTCCCGTTTGGGGTATATTTGCTGACCATTACACGCGTCGACGGCTGGCTTTGTTAGGATTATTGCTCTTTCTCGGAGGCGATCTCCTAACCGCTCTCGAGCCCCCCTTCCGCTATCTCCTATGGAGTCGCGCCATCGCTGCGGTAGGTGCCGCAGGTTTTACTCCCAGTCTTTATGCCTATATTGCTGATACCACGTTCATTCATCACCGGGGACGAACGATGTCTATTGCCTCCGCGGGTTTTTCTTCCGCCACCTTTTTAGGGATTCCCTTGGGACTGATCATCGCCGATGTTTGGACATGGTCTACCGCGTTTTGGCTGATCTTTGTCTTGGCTCTGTTATCGTGGGGTATCACGTGGAAATTTTGGACCGTGTCAAAACATGATATCGTTCCCCAAAACCCAAGCATTTGTCCCGACAGTCGTCTCGCGGTGAATTATATTGTGACCGCCCTAGCGTATGCAGGCTTTGGAGCGGTTTACACCTATCTACCATTGGACCTTACGCAATCTTATCATTTTAGTCCTCTTCGTCTGACGGTCTTTATGATGGCTTTTGGTTTATTCGGGTTATTAGGTACGTTAGGGGCTGGATATCTGAGTGATCGTGTAGGCCATCTCCGGGTCATCCGTTGGGCCCTACTGGCAGAAACATTGCTTCTCCTCGGGTTGAGACATCCTTGGACCGGAGCCATCCTCTGGCTCGGGCTATTGCTGTTTTCGTTGGTGACGTCATATACTCCCGTCCTTAAGGCATTGGTTAGTGCCAAAGGGGCAAAGGGATTAGCCTTGTCGTGGAATAATGCAGCCATGTACTTTGGATTGTCTTTGGGCGCGTTGGGTATGGGCATGCTCTGGCCCTACGGCATGACAACGATTTATTTAAGTGCCACCATTTTTACCACGCTTGCCTATGTGATGACCCTGAGATTGTAAAGGATTTGGACATGTTTTCCACTTTTGGATCATATCATGCACTAAATTCATTAATGACGGAGGGATGTGAATGATTCAAGCGCCACCTATGCGCTCGTGGGTTAGAAATGCTAGTCGTTGGCCGCTTCGTATCATCGCCGGGGTCTTTGCCCTCAGTTTAACCACCGTAATGCACGGCACTCTCACCCCCAATGTCAGCCGGTCCAATCCCACGGATGCGCCGAAGCCAACGCACGTAGAACCGGCACCGATTCCTAAAAATCGTCCCCTTCCTGTTATTAAACCGATGCCGAAACCCTTGACGCGCCCACCCAGGGTGTATCACATTCAATGGGGCGATTCGCTGTGGGCAATTTCAAACAAATTCCATGTATCAATTCAGGAACTGGAAGAACTGAATCATTTGACTTCAACGACCATCTACGCCGGTCAAACCCTGCTTATCCCCCAAACTTATGTCGTAAAACCCCACGACACATTAAATACTATTGCGCGTCAGTTTAAAGTCTCGCTGGTGGCGTTGTGGCATGAAAATCGTTTATTGACGGATAAACTGCAACCCGGGCAAACATTGGTCATTCCCTATACGGGACAAGCGGTCGCTAGCTACCAGGCACCCGCCGCGCCGCTCGCCTCGCCAACAAGCCCTTCCCTTCCCTATTCACGGGAGGACTTTCGCTTGCTCGCTCATTTAGTCCATGCGGAAGCCGGGAATCAGCCCTTCATTGGTCAAGTTGCTGTCGCTGCCGTCGTTCTCAACCGTCTTAAAACACCAGGTTTTCCGAAAACCATTCCCCAAGTCATTGAGGAACCCGGGCAGTTTGAATCAGTAAGCAATGGCACCATTTGGAGTCCCGCTAACTCGATAGCCTATTTGGCTGTGAGTGCGGCCCTAAAGGGGTGGGATCCCACCCACGGCGCCCTCTTTTACTATAATCCGTCCTTACCCTATGATAACTGGATGAATAGCCTACCCATCACCGCCGTAATCGGTGACCAAGTATTTTGTCGTTAACGAGATAAATGAAACGTTTGTTGCGCGTGTTGAACAATTTGTTGAATCACACGGTCTGTGCCAAACAACGATAAATCCAACCATCGTGCCATTTTTTCCGATCGAAACCAGGTCAGTTGCCTTTTCGCGTATTGTTTCGTATGTAAAATAATGAGTTGGTTACGCTCCGTCTCCGAAGACAAGCCGTAAGCCCAGTCAACCGTTTCTCGATAACCGATTGCCGATAACGCTTGTGATTTGCGGGGAACTCCCTGCTTTAATAGAGCTAGCACTTCATCCGCAAGTCCCGCTGCAAGCATTTGCTCTGTTCGTATTTCGATTCGTTGATGGAGTTCTCGCAAGGGCCTGGTCAACACCCAATACGCCACATGATAAGGACTGTCGTGACCGGTCCGCGGAAGAGGTTTGCCTGTACTCCAAAACACTTCTAATGCACGGGTTAACCGGTGGTGATCTTGCGGAGCAATAGCCTGGTAGCTTACCGGGTCCACGGTTTTAAGCAACTCACGAATGAGTTCCCAGCCATGTTCATCGCCAATCATCCGAATATGATGGCGAAGAATGCGGGATAACTCGGGATTTTGCGGCGAAAACAAGTAGTTTTGAACCAGCGCGCGAATCCATAATCCGGTACCTCCGACGAGAATCGGTAGATGACCGCGGCCGGCAATCTCGGCAATAACTTGTTTGGCGTACGCCTGATAATCTGCAACCGAAAAAGCCGACCATGGACTCACAATATCGATTCCAAAGTGCGGAATGTTTTGGCGATCTTCGGGGGCTATTTTAGCCGTTCCAATATTAAGTCCTTGAAAAACTTGTCCTGAATCGCAGGACACAATTTCTCCATGGAGTGCTTGCGCTATAGAAAGGCTAATTTCCGTCTTCCCCACGGCCGTCGGCCCGGCCAAAATGAGTAGCGGTTGTTTACCCCTTTCGTCCAAAACGGCGGTCAACCTCCTCTAGCGTCAGATGCAGTGTAGTGGGCCGTCCATGGGGACATCCCCTCGGATCATCGACCGTTGCCATCATGTCCAGCAAGGCTTGCATTTCGTCAATGGTTAGTACCCGGTAGGCTTTGATAGCGGCCTTGCAGGCGGCTAAGGCGTATCGGGTTTCTTGCGTCCAAAATATGGGATGATCATGGTGATGTTCGCCATCGGTTAAGGATTCGAGAACGGTACGGATAATGCCACCGCTATCGCTAGAGGAATTCATAAGACCTTGAGGAATTGCTCGAACCATTAAGGTGGTGCCCCCCACTTCTGTAATATCAAAACCCATTTCAAAAAACATGTCGCGATACTCGCGCCATTTAGCCCATTCGCCCGGTAAACACGTATAGGTATAAGGAATTAAAAGCGGTTGCGCCACCAAGATTTCTTGGCCCTGACGACGAAACTGTTCATAGTATACCCTCTCATGAGCAGCATGCTGATCAATGAGATAAAGACCTAAAGGACCTTGAGCAATAATGTACTTCGCTTGCCACTGAGCCAAGGGAATTAAGGCTTTGTATTCATCGTGTAAGACGGGAACAGCCCCGGGACCCGTGTCCGGTGACCAATTCCACGACGGCATGGACGACTCCGAATCTTGCCATGATACATAAAGTTGTGCGGGCTTCTCAATGCTGACAGAGGCGACCGATAGAGGTTCCGAAGGTGAATTGGCAGCCAAAGAGGCTTGCACGGCATGGTATAATTTTCCGGCAATAAACCGTTCATGGTCTAAACGCACTTCCGATTTCGTCGGATGGGCATTGGGATCGACTTCCGATCCATCCACGGTAATGAAAAGCCAAAAATACGGGTAACGCCGATCGGGAAGATGAGGACGAAACGCCTCTTCGATGGCATTTCGTAAAACCCAATTGTTAACCCAACGCCGATTAATGTATAAACTTTGCCCCTGCCGTGTTCCCCGGTTTTTTATCGCAGGACAAACGAATCCTTGAATGATGAGTCCCTCTTGTTCGTATTGAACGGGTAATAAGCTATCCGCAATCTCGCTGCCAAACAATTGCAGGATGACATCTGGAACTTGCCCATTCCCTAGGGTATGCCACAAGATTTTTTCGCCGTCGCGCAGTGTTATGGCCACGTCGGCATACCCGATCGCATAATGCTGCAATAATTGCTGGATGGCCCCCAGTTCCGCATGGGCCGATTTAAGGGCTTTCAACCGCGCTGGCACATTAAAAAATAATTCCTCGACCCGGATCAATGTTCCTTCAGCCATGGGCGTCGGAACTAATTCGCCAATCTGGCCCCCATCAACGACCAGGTGAAACCCATAAGCCTGGTCGCGGAGACGGGAGAACAAATGGGTACGGCTGACGGCGGAAATTGCTGCCAGGGCTTCTCCACGAAACCCCAGGGTCATTGACCGGGTTAAGTCCTCTAACACCTCGATTTTTGAGGTGGCGTGCCGCCGAACCGACAAAACAAGGTCCTCCCCATCCATGCCCAGCCCGTCGTCTTGCACGGCAATAAGCTGCCTTCCTCCATCTTCAATTTGCACATCAATATGTGTCGCCATGGCATCGAGACTATTTTCGACGAGTTCTTTGACAACGGATGCGGGACGCTCCACCACTTCACCCGCAGCAATCTGGTCGGCAACCAAGGGATCGAGAATGTGGATTCGACTCATCCGCTACTCCTTTCATCCAAACTTGCCCGCTTCACGCGCTCGCGCCAGTCTTGAAGCCATAGCCATGCTTCACGAGGAGAAAGGTCATCCAACTCGAGAAGTCTTAACGCATCCAGCAATTCTTGTCCTAAGGGATCAGGGCGAAACCAGGTGACTTGTTGTACAGGTTGCGTTAATTCCTGCGTCTGTTCTTCCCACATCGTTAACAGATGACGCGCCCGCGTGAGCAATGTTTTAGGAAATCCTGCTAATTCAGCAACCTCAACCCCATAGGAACGCGATGCGGCACCACTGATGATACGGTGCGTAAAGACCAATTGTCCGGTTTTCGGGTCATGAATCACTTCCACGGTAAAATTAACCATGCGTGGATGGCTATCTGCCAACTGGGTGAGTTCATGGTAATGAGTTGCGAACAAGGTTAAAGGTGCCGAGGGCGTTGCCAGACGTTCGACAACGGCCTGAGCAATCGCCATCCCATCAAAGGTTGAGGTCCCCCGTCCCAGCTCGTCCAAAATAACCAGGCTTTCGCGATCGCTTTGGCGCAGGATCCACGCCATTTCTTCCATTTCTACCATGAACGTACTTTGGCCTCGATAAATATCATCGTCCGCACCAATTCGGGCGTAAACACCCGAAAAAACGGGTAGACGCAGATACTCACACGCCACCGGAGCTCCAATATGCGCCATAATCACATTAAGGGCTAACGCCCGCATAAACGTGGACTTGCCTCCCATATTCGGTCCGGTAATCAGCATGACCCGGAGATCTTCGGGTAATGTAACGGATGTCGGCACAAAATGCGGCGTTAGGGTCTCTAAAATGGGATGCCGCAACCCCGTGATTTCCATATCCCGTGTTGAACCGTCCTGCCACTCAGGAAAAGTATAAGAACGCATGACCGCCACTTCAGCTACCGCACTATACACATCTAGTGTCGCCAACCAACGGGCTAGCTGATTTAAAGGTTCACTATGCGTTTGCACGAGTAAAAGGAGTTCCCGACCCCGTTCATATTCCAGCGTTTTGACACGATCTAAAGCTTCCAAAATCGTCCGCTCGAGGTCCAAGAGAGCATCACTGGTATAACGTTCAGCATTCGCCATTGTCTGCCGCCGTCGCCAGTCTTCGGGAACTTTGTGAGTTTGTCCCCGGCTCACTTCCAAGTAATAGCCAAAGGTGCGGTGATATCCCACTTTCAATGTTTTGATTCCCGAACGATCTTTTTCATCTTGTTCAAGGGCTGCCAGTGCTTCCCGTTGATTCGTAATGATCGACCGCAGGCGATCGATCTGGGCATCTACACCCTCTTGAATAATGTTGCCCTCATCCCACTTATTCGGCACGTCCTCTTTCAGCACGCGTAATCGTAACAAGATGTCTGAAATCACATCCAATGGGGGCAGAACTGGCAAAAGATCTGGCGGCATATCCTGCACCATCTGATAGATGTCCAAACTTGTGGCTAAGGTTTTAGCGATAGCCACGAGATCTTTGGGTGTGGCCATACCTAGAGCCACCCGGGAAACCTTTTTGGAAAGATCGCCTAGGATTTGTAACCGTTCGCGAACTTGTTTACGCACAGCAAGCCGTGTCATAAACCATTTGATAGCCTGCTGGCGCAATAAAATTTGGCTTTGGCATGTTAAGGGTCGTTCCAACCACGCTGCTAACAAGCGCGAACCCATAGGCGTCAGCGTCTTATCTAAAATAGAGAGAAGACTCGGACCGTCATTAGACAACACATGTAACTGATTCAAAGTTCGCGCGCTCACCGCCATTTGTTGGCCGGGATGAAACCACAAAATATTGGTCAAGTGCACCGGTTCACGGTGTTCCAAGTCGGTTAAATAGCGCCACAGTACAAAAAGTGCAGCCTGCGCCGTAGGGTGTTCGACCAGTCCAAAAGTGCGTAACCCGGCGGTTTTGAATCTCTGCGCCAAAAATTGCTCTAGGTCCCTGGGGGACAATATTTTATTAAACCATGATCCATCCGAAACAGCCTTACCCGCTAAAAGAATATCCGTTTCCCAATTCGTCAAGTATTCTTGGGGATGCCACCGTTCCCACTCTTCTTGAATCCATGTCGCCATTCGGGCATTGACCCGTTGTTCCGTGAAATATACCGAGCCCGTGGCCAATTCCGCGATAACCAAAGCCCAATCACGCTTGGTCACATAGAGAACAGCAAAGCGTGTGGGCTTGTCGTCCGCTTCATCAACAAAGGTCCCCGGTGACACCACCCGAATAATTTCTCGCTCGACTAAGCCCTTCGCAAAGCGAGGATCTTCCATTTGTTCAGCAATGGCAATGGTAAAACCTTTCTCTACCAACTTGCGCAAGTATTGGTCTACCGCGTGATAGGGAACCCCACACATCGGCGTCACTTTATCTCGGGTAGTTAATTGCACATCCAAGATCGGTGCCGCAATTTCTGCATCCTCACCAAATAGTTCGTAAAAATCTCCTAACCGGAAAAACAACAGGGCTTCCGGATGTTGTTGTTTCAATCGTTGATACTGTTCTTGCATTGGTGTCAGTTTAGCGGTCATAAATCACTTGTCCCCGTTTCCTGATCCTTGCCCAAAGCACAGGCCAACCAAATCCCTTGGAGAAAACCATAAGGGGAATAGGTTACCTTAGACCAGCGATAATGTCGCATAATCTCCTGAATGACCTTCAGACCGTTCGGAAAAATAGCCTTTCTCACCGGATCCATAAAATTGAGACGCTCAGGATGGCTTATGATGTGTTCCGCTACGCTTTCAATATCCGTTAGCGGCATGACCCGTTGCCCAATGAGTAACGACAAGGCATGGGCTGTTCCTCCCACCACATATGGCTCTTCGGCGTGAATATCTTGAGGCCACTCGAGTGGACGAGGGGTGGTGGCTGCCCCAATAGGCAGGGAGATAATATGCTGGGAGGAGGCAAATTCCGTACTTCCGCCCCCGATGTCGATAATCCAATCCATTTGAGGTTCTAAGGCTTTCACAGCGAACCACGTTAAATGTCCTTCCATCTGCCCGTCAATAGGCCATAGAGGCCATCCCCAGCGATGAATAGATGTGGCGAGATGTGGCAACTGGCGAATCGCCTCACCGCCTGCCGCCAATCGTCTTGGACAGTGAAACTGGTCTGCTAGTTGGGTAAATCGTGCCAAGGTTTGGTCCAACTGAACGGGCGCATCCTTTGCAAATAGATTCACCACCGATTGCTCATAAACTATCGGCGTAGAGAGATTGTTGGCAATCAATAAAGCCGTCGTCGTCGACCCAATTTTTAAGACTGCGATGGCACTCATGGTATCTCCTTGTCTGTGATAGATTGCTCGGCTGTCTTCAATGTGTCAGTATTATAGCAAATTCTTGTTTAGAGGCAGGCATGAGCATGACCGGAGAGGAAAGACGAGCATGGCTTAAAGATCATCTAAAAGGCACTACGCCTATAGCGGGTCATGAATTATCGGCGTTATTAGGCGTGAGCCGCCAAGTCATTGTCCAAGATATTGCCCTGTTGCGTGCCGAGGGCTATCCCATTATCTCCACTCCGCGGGGCTACTTGTTTTGGGAAAAACCGACGGGAAGCATCCGCACAGTCGTTGCGGTGAAACATGCCTCGTCCCCTGAGGTAGTGCGGGAAGAATTGACCACAATGGTGAAGAGTGGTGTCACTGTCGTTAATGTCATTGTCGCCCATCCATTATACGGGGAACTGGTGGGAAACTTAAACTTAAGCACTCTGGACGATGTCGACCGCTTTATGCAAAACATGCAACAAATGGGAGCGAGCTTACTATCGGAGCTCACCGACGGTGTACATCTTCACACTCTCGAAGGAGCGCCCGACACGATTGAACGGGCAAAATGGGCCCTCGCGCATAAAGGATTTTTATTGCAAGCGAGTTCATGACGCGGGTAAAATAAACAGATGGAATTTTCGCGGGAAGGAATTGTCAAAGCTTGAACACAAGACGGAGAATTGCATTAGCGCTAACATCCATACTGGGGACTTTTGCTCTGTCCACGTCCGTGTATGCGGCGTCTGCACCACCCACCCCTCCATCGCTATCCGCCCAGGGAGCCATTTTAGTTGATGCCAATACCGGACAAATTCTCTATGGCCGCCATATCCGGCAAGAATTTTATCCGGCATCCATCACCAAGATCATGACAGCCTACCTGGCCATTACTCACGGCTGGAACAAAACGGTGCATGTGTCGGTAGAAGCCCAAAATCAACCGGGATCCAGTTGCTATCTCCGCGCCGGACAGGCCTACCCCATGCCCCGCGTCGTGACCGCCATGATGATGGTCTCGGGTAATGATGCCGCCTATGCCATTGCGCAGACTGTTGGAGGAAGTGTTCCTCATTTTGTGCAAATGATGAACCAAACGGCACAGAGGTGGCATGCCCCAGGCATTCATTTTGCCAATCCCAGCGGTCTACCCAATCCTCATCACGTCGTGAGTGCATTGGGCATGGCCATTATTACCGAGCATGCCATGGCTAATCCTATCTTTCGGCAAATCGTTGCCACCAAAGTTGCGTCATTACCACCCGATCCCACGCCCCGCATTTATTACAACCAAAATCGCCTCCTTTATACTTACCCGGGCGCTATCGGCGTCAAAATTGGATATACCATCGAAGCCGATGAAACGATTGTCGGCGCAGCCCAGCGTCACGGTGTGACGCTTATTGAAGTCTTATTAAAAGATACGCCCGCAGGATTATGGCCCGATGCTGCCAACTTATTAAACTGGGGATTTCAACATTTTTCATTAGTGCATCCCATCAAAGCCGGAGCTATTTTGGGCACTGTTGACATCGGCCACCGCCCGATATTGGTGAAAAGTGGAGCGAATTTAAACTATTTAGCCTATCCGGGCGAATCGATTCACCCCATACTCCACTTTGTTCCTAACAATCATTTAGCATCCAAACCGATTACGCGCAATGAACTAGTTGGCTCGGTTCAAATCAGTATTAATGGACAAGATGTTGGGTCTTTACCCCTCATCAGTTTGTCCACCATGGCTCCATACCAAAAATCTTTCGTCTGGCGGTGGAAATGGATCGAATCGACCCTAGCCGTGATGATTTTGATAAAATTGCTTTCTCGTTATCGCTCTCGCTATCGCCGGCGGAAAACCTTGCGTGTAAATCCCTGGCATCTACGAGGTAGTGACTCGCGCTAAAAATCGGCCAGGCGTTGTTCGATATTCAGCATTTTTTCATAAACATAAAGTATTCTCGCAGAGCGCACGGCTTGGCGCTGGTGCAAAACCCGATAAACGAAAAGGAGAATAACCGTGGCGATTGTGCACAGTATTACCAATGGACTTTTAGCGCTGGGTGTGATGGGCGTATTTATTGGAATGTTTTTAGAAAGCGCTTATATCCCAGTGCCTTCCGAAATCATTTTACCGTACGCGGGCTATCTGGTTTTTTTGCATCGCGCCACATTATTAGAGGCCATGCTGGCGGGACTTCTTGGAGGAATTTTTGGCGCCGTGTTTGCCTATTGGATAGCTCGTTACGGTGGGCGTCCTCTCATCGAACGTTATGGCCGCTACGTTTTCATTCATCACAAGCAAATTGATCGTGCCGATGCCTGGTTCCGGCGACACGGCGATGGCGCGGTTTTTTTTGGACGCCTATTACCCGGTATTCGCACCTATATTTCCTTACCGGCTGGCGTTGCAGCCATGCCATTTGGGCGCTTTTTTCTGTTCTCCCTTTTAGGCGCATTGCCATGGACGGTGCTGTTTACCTATATTGGATTTGTCCTTGGTCATAATTGGCAGCATATTGGCAAGCTGGGCGAATATTTTGCAGGATTTGTTCTTATTCTCTTCGTGGCTTGGCTGGCCATGTTGTGGAAAGGTCGCGCCAAAGCCAATCGCTAATTTCCCACCAAATGAGCCAGGGGATCATCCACCAAACATAGGGAACGGGGGGCCATGATAGAGGCCAAAGAGCTCGACTCAAATCTTCAAACCCCACCGCTCCTAAGCTGACGATGCGAAGAACGTCTCCCCACCGGGCAAAAGGATTTAGCCAATCTTGCAACGCATAGGGTAGAACAAGCCCCGCAAGAAAGCCAGCGAAAATTCCTACCAGATCGCTTGTTCCGACCATTAACATAAAGAGGGTGCCAGCGGCCTCTAGGGGTTCGACCCACGTTGCCGTAAGTATGCGGTTGGCCGTTTGATGATGATGAATGTCCATGGCCGCCTTTGTAACGAGGATGAGACCGGCCGCAAACCACCATCCTTGTAAGGATATACTCGCTGTGGTGTGCCACAATAAAAATAGCAACACAAAGATTAAGATCCAGGCCAGCACTGTAGAAAGATGGTGAACGATACGTCCTTGGTGATATAGCCCCGTGCCACCTTGAAATCCAACAAGCAAGGCCGATCCCAATACCCAAAATTCCTTCACGCTATCCCTCTACTTTCGTGGAATCACGGACCAAAAATTCGGCTCTTCGAAACCCAAACGCCATAACGAAATCCCTGCAAGATGATCGTGACGGGCCAAATTAATGCGGGCCTGTGCCGAACGCGTGCCCATGTAATAGACAATATGCTTGATGCCCGAAGCGGCAGTATAAGTAAACCAGTTTTGGGAATCCAGATAATTATAGTGGGCATGGACTCCATATTTATGAAGTAACTGGGGAACCTCTTCATCAGGTACGGTTTTGGCGGGACCTGCATGCCCATTATCAACCCAGTCATAACCATACATACCGATTGCCAGCACAATTTTACTTGCCGGCACCTGTTTCAGTGCGGCCTTAATGTTGTCTTGAACCCACCCAAAAGGGGCCACGGGACCAGGCGGTCCACCGCTATAGTGGTGATCATAAACCATCACCACCAAATAATCAGCCGCCTTAGCCAGGGCGGAGTAATCATCGGCCCCATTAATCGAATAGGGTAATCCCACCAGCGGAAAGACAGAGACACCAATCGTTTTATGGAGCGCATGCAGCTTGCTCGCCAAGTCCGTCACAAATAGAGACAAACCTGCCCGCGCACTGGGCTTAAGTAATTCGAAATCGATATTGACCCCATCTAGGTGATCTGTTTTTACGACCGACACTATATTTGTAATCGCTTGTTGCCTGGAGGCGGCCGTTAAGAGGACTTGCGAACTGCCTCCCGCATTGGTAAACAGGGGCATCACCGCCACATGGTGCTGATGCGCGAGATGGACAACGTAATTGTCATACCCGATATCTGTAACACTTCCACTGGGATTAACCTGGAACCAACGGGGGCTTACCGTCGTGAGTTGGTTGAGATGAGCTTGAAACGAACTCTCAGAACCGGGATGACCACTAGCCGGCGAATAGTTTTGATAAAATCCAATCACTTGAAAGTGCGAAGAAGACGACGGGTTGACGCGTGATGGATGGCGTGTCAAGGTAATGAACAATATTATGACCAAAACACCGCCGAGTCCCCACGCGACCCAATGCTTATACTCACGCCACCATATTTCCCATGGTTTGTCCATCATATGTCTTCCCCCGTCCCTGATAATCTTTCTCTTGTAGTATGGTCGGGAGAAGGGAGTTCATTCAGCCACTGCGGTGGTGGGCATGATGCTGGCGAAGACGGGTCCGCAGAAGACGATTCTCGTGTTCCAGCCGCTGAATTCGCCATTGCTTTTCTTGGCTTTGTACGGTTAATAAATGCATGAGAACCCGGCGGCTAGACCGAAGACGTAATAATTTCTCCTGCAACGCCGCGATCTCTCCTTGTAACCGAACAATTTCTTCATTCGGATCGCGATACATCTGTGTGTCCCTTCTTTCCGCCATTTGGTTGTTCTTGACCTAGTATACCGTTTTGCCTGGGAAAATATTCCTGAGCCGAATCCAACAAAAAGCAAATCCCCTGGATCAGAGATGTCCAGGGGATTTCATTTGGGAGAGAAACTTAGGCAAGCATATGCGCTAATTCCACAAAAGTCCGAACCATAACGCCCGTGGCACCATCCACAGCGTTCAGCGGTCCTTCTTTCGTCCATGCCGTTCCGGCAATGTCCAAATGGGCAAAGGGAATACCGCCCGCAAATTCCCGAATAATCATACCCCCGGTAATGGTGCCAGCGTCCCGCCCAGGAGAATTTTTAATATCCGCCACTTTTGATTTGTATAGCTCTTTGTACTCAGGGTAAATTGGTAAGCGCCAAATGCGTTCACCTACCTTGTCCCCCGCTTCAATCACCTGCTCCGCCAATTTATCATCATCCGCGACAAGTCCTGTGGCTTCATGCCCCAACACGACCAAAACAGCCCCGGTCAAGGTCGAAGTCTCCACAATCCAATTGGGCCGCAAATGTGCCGCATAACTGACGGCATCGGACAAGGCTACGCGACCTTCTGCATCGGTATTGGTGATCTCGATGGTCTTCCCGTTAAAGGCCCGAACAACGTCCCCCGGTTTGTAGGCCGATCCCGATGGCATATTTTGAGCGATAGCCATTAAACCGATGACGTTTACCGACGGTTTGGTCTCGGCAATCGCACACATCGCTCCTAAAACAGCGGCGGCACCCAACATGTCATATTTCATGTCTTCCATTCCGGCAGATGGTTTCAAACTAATCCCACCGGAATCGAAGGTAATACCTTTTCCGACCAGAGCTAATGTCTTATCAGCATGTGCATCATAACGCATCAGGACGAGACGCGGCGGATACACACTACCTTGTCCGACCCCTAATAAGGCCTCCATGCCCAATTCCTTAAGGCGCATTTCATCAAACACTTCCACACTAAACCCATGACGGCGGCCCGCATCCACCGCTTCTTCAGCGAGAAGCTCCGGATACAATTTATTCGACGGGCGAAATCCTAAATCCCGTGTATAGTTTTGCGCGTTGGCGACCACTAACCCCACGTCGACCCCCTCTTGCGCCGATTCCACGTGGCCAATATTGGTCAAATATAAATCGGCCACGTGTCGGTCGACGGGTTCCTGATGGTATCCAGCGAATTTCCACGATCCCAAGACCCATCCTTCTGTCGCAGCCAATGCCGCATCTTTTTCGGAAAAACTTCCTTGGGGCAATGCCGCGGCGACCGATTGCACTTTCATTTTTTCGCTAATCTGGGCAAGTTGTCCAAAAACTTTTCGTACAACATTCGCGGTCAATTCGGATTGTTTTCCTAACCCGATAAATACCACGCGCCGAGTAAGCACACCTGGGACGGGCAATGCAGTGAGCGTCTGTAACAATTTTCCCTCAAATTCCCCCCGTGCCATCGCATCGCTTAAAAGGGTTTGGTAGGCTTCAGGCATATGTTCGCGGTCGGTCCCGTTCTCATTTTCATAGACTCCTACTGCCACGAGTTCAGCCGGAACCTTAAAACGGTCATCGACCTTTAACTGCACTTTCACGTTGTATCCTCCTATG
Source organism: Sulfobacillus thermosulfidooxidans DSM 9293 (assembly GCF_900176145.1). NCBI lineage: Bacteria > Bacillati > Bacillota > Clostridia > Eubacteriales > Clostridiales Family XVII. Incertae Sedis > Sulfobacillus > Sulfobacillus thermosulfidooxidans. The sequence goes on from NZ_FWWY01000001.1 coordinate 3,308,638, forward strand.
TGTTTGAATTGAAGTCAGACCACCGTTCCAAAAAGAATCGCAGATAATTTCCCCCGAAAATACGATCAATAGTCTCGTCGGGAATTCCACGATCACTCATGCGGTCCGCCAATACTGATAAACGGGTAACATCTTCGAGGCCTGTCACCGGTTTTTCCACACCGTCAAAGTCAGAACCGAGGCCAAGATGCCGATCATCACCAACCAAATCTAAATGATGTTGGGCATGGTCCACCACACGGTCGACATCCTGAGCACCGCCTAAGAATTCACGCACAAAAGTTAGCCCTTGAATACCGCCATGACGGGCAAGAGCGAGAATTTGGGCATCGGTCAGGTTCCGACGATGGTCAGCCAACGCGCGGCAATTGGAATGAGACGCAATCACGGGCCGTTGAGAAATTTCCATCACGTCCCAGAACGCTGCATGGCTCAAGTGCGACACATCTAAGACCATTCCGATCCGGTTAATTTCTTGGATAATTAGTCGACCAGCTCGGCTAACGCCACCGCCGCCGGGATCTTCCCCAGCGCCATCCGCTAACGCATTGCGTTCGTTCCATGTTAGACTCATGAGACGAAAGCCGAGCCGGTATAATACCCGCACAAGCCTAGGATCTGTTCCGACCGCTTCAGACCCCTCGATAGACATTACCACACCTATCTTATCAGAACTTAGCACCCGGTCCAGAGATGCTTTATCAAAGACGGGAACGACGTCGGATGAAGCCGCTTCGACTTCTGTATAAAATTGATCGACGAATGTCAATAAACGGGGAAGGGCGCGCTCGGGTTTAAATTCTGGTTCCACCCAACACGACAAAAATTGCAGTTTATGACCGGCTTGTTTCATGCGAGGAAAATCAAGCTGTCCCTCTTGGCTGGCTTCATATAAATGACGCTGACCTTTTAGAGCAGCTAATAGACTATCTGCATGCGTATCCACGACCGGCATTTCATGACCATGCCACAACACCGCGTCATCCCCCCTTATTCTCGATAGAAAATTCTTTTGACCTCACGCGCTCGACCGGACTGTTCATCAATATCGACAATCAGACCGCCGAATTGCCCTGGACCTGTCGCCGTATCAAAGCGTACGGGCATTTGCGTTTTCAATTTTTGAATAACTAATTCGGTTTTCACGCCAATGACGGAGTCCCTAGGACCTGTCATACCTAAATCCGTGATGAAAGCAGTACCTTGGGGTAAAATCCGTTCATCCGCAGTCTGCACATGCGTATGCGTTCCCACAACCACGGAAACTTTTCCATCCAAATACCACGCCAAGGCTGCCTTTTCCGATGTTGTTTCGGCATGGAAATCCACTAAAATCACCCGCACCTCGGGAGCTAAACTGTCAAGGACCCGGTCAATGGCCGCAAACGGATCATCATATTGAAAAGGCATGAATGCGCGTCCCGCCAGATTAATCACGGCTACAGGAATGCCGTGAATGCCAGTGACCACATAGCCGTGTCCTGGAGTTCCTAGAGGCAAATTCAGAGGCCGCAGTAAGGCAGGGACATCATCGAGAAACTCCAAAACTTCTTTTTTGTCAAAAATATGGTTGCCCGATGATAAAACGTCCACGCCCGACGCCAGAAGATCATCCATGATTTCGTGGGTCAATCCATTTCCCCCGGCTGCATTTTCCCCATTTGCCACAACCAGCGTCACGCCATTTTCTGCCTTAATAATGGGAATAGCCGACTTCAACATGCGCCGGCCTACTTTTCCCACGACATCGCCTACCAATAAAACCTTCATCCTATCCTGCCTTTCACCGTGAGCAGATATCTGTGTGTTGTTTAGGTGTTAAACACGACCACCCGACCTTCATCGCGGAGCGCTACGAGATGACCGTGCGCGTCTTGACTTAAGGCCTCCAAGTTGGCCTGTATCGTTTCTTCTTGGAGCATCAGTTCTTCTTCCAATAAGTCATGGGTATCGGTAACCACATCTTGTTCGAACCAGTCGTGGAGCACTTCAATCATCATGCCCACTTCTTCCACCGATACGGTATCGATGTCGCGGCGGAGTTCAATAATGGTGGCTGTATCCCAATCCAAACGATCTAATTCAATCAGCGACAGAGGCCGACCTGTAACCCACCGGTAAGTTTGCAACACATCAACGAGCTGATCAGTTAATGCAGACCACGTTTCATCACCAATTGTTTTTCGAACAATAAATGTCATATTCAATGTTCGATCATCCGGATTAAACTGAACACTATTAATTTCCGGATAGCGCATCATTACCGTAATTAAAGCTCCCAGTCCTCGTGTGCTGCTTCCCCAACCTGACGATGATAGGTTCATTCGGCACCCTCCCTTTCCGGCCGTCAAACGCCTTTATGCTATCATACGTATCATCCAACGAATCAGTCAGTTTTTCCTATTTTTGACTAATGGATATTCCCTCCGACGTCTTATAACGTGGGAGGTTTCCATTTATCGGTATTTTCTAAATGACCATCAGGATATAATGACAGAAATTTTTCTTTTAATTCGGCAGCTGTTTCAGGATATTTGTCGTCTTTTACACACGCTTCTACTGGACACACATCCGCACATTGCTGGGTTGTATAAAAACCATAACACTCCGTACAATGTCCCGGATCAATCACATAGATATCTTCTGCCTCACTAATGGCTCCGTTAGGACATTCGGGTTCGCATGCCCCACACGAGATACATTCTTCAATGATTTTAAGAGCCACAGTTAACACTCCTTTTCTGTTGCTGGCGCATTATCCGGGCCTGCTAACTGCCATGCCACTGCCGTGGGAAATCCTCGACGGATTAAGTAGCGGCCAAACCGAAGTCGTTCCCGCGGTTCGTTCATATCGTACCGCTCCTCAAGAGCTTCGGCAATCTTTAGCCAATCAATCGCCTGGATTCGTTCTTGGAGGATGTTGTCCCAAATCTCGCGGGATAGTCCTCGTGACATCAGGCGGTGGCGAATCAAACCCGGCCCCATAGTTTGTGTCGCAAGACATTGTTCAATAATCTGGCGGGCAAGCCGGAAATCATCTAACCACCCTTCATCGATGAGCCGGCTTACCGTTTGTTCTACCAGAAGTTGATCATAGCCCTGTTCTCGCAGGCGTTTTGCCAGACACGCACTGCTATAGTCGCGATATCCCAACCAACGCAGTGCTTGAATGTAGGGATCTTTATTCGATGTCCTGCTCATCGGGGGTCCCTAACGACACTAAAGACGAACTGGCTTGGAAATGCTGGCGAATCTTTGCGTCCAGTTCTTGCGCAAGCTCAGGATTGTTTTTGAGAAATTCCCGGGTGTTTTCTCGCCCTTGGCCTAAGCGCAAATCACCATATGCATACCAGGCGCCGCTTTTTTGCACAAGACCAATTTCTACCGCAAGATCTAAGATACTGCCTTCGCGGGAGACGCCTTCCCCATATAAAATATCAAATTCTGCCTGTTTGAAGGGGGGAGCCACTTTGTTTTTTACCACTTTCACACGCGTTCGGTTCCCTACCACTTCTGTACCTTGTTTTAAGCTATCAATACGCCGGACTTCGAGCCGAATGGACGAATAAAATTTTAGGGCTCGTCCCCCCGGCGTGGTTTCGGGGTTTCCGAACATCACCCCAACCTTTTCACGTAGTTGGTTAATAAACACGGTCACGGTATTGGATTTGGAGATCGCCCCTGTTAACTTCCGCAACGCTTGAGACATTAATCGCGCCTGGAGTCCCACGTGGGCGTCCCCCATTTCTCCCTCGATTTCGGCCCGAGGAACAAGAGCCGCCACCGAGTCGACCACTACAATATCTACAGCGCCAGACCGGACAAGAGCTTCAGCGATTTCCAGGGCTTGTTCTCCAGTATCTGGCTGGGAAATTAACAAGTCATTGAGATTTACGCCAAGTTTTCTCGCATACAGCGGATCTAACGCGTGTTCCACGTCAATAAACGCCGCTACGCCCCCGGCTTTTTGGGCTTCAGCAATAGCATGCAAGGCTATAGTGGTTTTTCCAGAGGACTCTTGTCCATAAATTTCCACTACTCTGCCTCGGGGCAATCCCCCTACTCCCATCGCAATATCCAAGGGAAGGCAACCCGTCGAAATCACATCGATCGCAGTTTGCCCAGATGCTTCCCCTAATCGCATTATCGATCCTTTACCAAATTGTTTTTCAATTTGTGCGAGCGCCAGATCCAATGCCTTGTTCCGGTCCATCGCCATAGTTTCTTTTCCTCCCCTGCTAACCTAACTCACGAAACTATTCGCTAGAACCTCAATAATCTCCTCTATCTTTTTACCGCGGCCGAGCCGGCTCCATATTAACGGATTTTCCGCGAATAACAATAGAACCCATGTTTTGAAGAACTTTAGCGGCGGCATCTTTTGGCATTTCAACAAAGGTAAACCGGTCATAAATGTCAATGAGCCCGATTACACTTCCTGAAATATGAGCCCCTTCCGCTAATCCCCGAACAATATCCGCTGGGGAGACCCGGTCCATTCGACCAAGGTTCAAAAACAGCCGGACCATTCCGGGTTCAGCACCTGTCTCGCCAAATTCGCCTTCCACGGGCTGATCATGCCCTTTATCGAGCATTAATCGTAATGCGGCTGCCGCAATATCTACGCTATCATAGGATTGAGCTAATTCCATGACAATATCTTGATAGGCTGGCAACACGCCGCGTTCAATTTCATCAGCCAATCGATTTTTCAACGCTTCGCGTTGTTTCTCTGCCACATCCTCTTGGGTCGGCAAAGGACGACGTTGTAACCGCACCCGCAAAATCCGTTCCATTTGGCGAAATTGGCGAAATTCCTTGGGCAATACGAGAGTTATCGCGGTACCACTCCGCCCCGCCCGACCTGTTCGTCCAATACGGTGCACATAGGTTTCAGTATCTTGGGGAAGGTCATAATTAATCACATGCGTGACGTTATCAATGTCGAGACCGCGTGCGGCTACATCTGTCGCGACGAGAATCTCGCTCGCACCCTCTTTAAACCGCTTAAGAACACGATTTCTTTGGACCTGGTTCAAATCGCCATGAATAGCTTCAGCAGAATATCCCCGGGCTTGTAATCCCTCGGCCAATTCATCGACGCGTTTTTTCGTTCGGCAAAAGATGATCGTTCTTTCAGCGCTTTCCATATCCAAAATACGTGACAACCCATCAAGCTTTTCGTGCTCCCGCACTTCATAGTACACTTGTTCGATTTTGGGAACCGTTAGCCGTTCAGGACTAATCGAAATATGCTCAGGGTTTTTCAAATATTTCCGTGCCAATCGCGAAATGGCTTCCGGAACTGTCGCTGAAAACAGCATGGTCTGCCGTTCCGTAGGAATGTTTTGTAGAATAAACTCGACATCTTCGATAAATCCCATATCAAGCATTTCGTCGGCTTCATCTAAGACCACCATACGCACTGAATCCAGTTTCAACGTACCACGGCGGATATGATCCATGACACGTCCTGGCGTTCCAATGACCACTTGAGCGCCGTGCTCCAATGCTTTAATCTGACGATCATAAGATTGTCCCCCATAAATGGGTACGACTTTGACCCCAGAATGCCGCCCAATTTTTGTAATCTCTTCAGAGACCTGAATTGCCAACTCCCGGGTTGGCGCCATAACCAAAGCCTGAACCTTTTTGCTTCGGTGATCCAGCCGTTCAACGATAGGCACCCCGAAGGCTGCCGTTTTTCCTGTTCCGGTTTGGGCCTGACCAATCAAATCATGGCCTTCCAGAATTAAGGGAATCGTTTTGACCTGAATGGGGGAAGGCTCCTCAAAGCCCATTTCCTCCAATGCTTTGAGCACAGGCATGGATAACCCCATGCTTTTAAATGTTTCTAACTTTACGGATTCCTGTTCCATTGACGACTCCTTTATCGTGTGTTGATTTCATCAAAATTGGGGCGCGCATAAGATTCGGACAGACCTAGCATGTCCCATAACAAAGTCAGCGCCATTTCCACAGCGGCTTCCCGTACGCCTTCACGGTCAGCAGAAATGACGCGACGCCTCACTTCACTACCTTTTGGGCCTGCGACAGATGTATAAAACGTTCCCACCGGATTATCCGAATCTCCGCCCCCTGGTCCTGCATAACCGGTCGTACTGACACCCCAATGAGTGCCATACTTTTGTCGAATACTTTGTGCCATCGCTAAAGCACATTCAGCACTTACGGCTCCGTATTGTTCCAGAATACTTACCGGAACACCGTATAATGCTTTGATGCGATCAGTATATGCAACCGCTCCTCCAGCCACACATAGAGAAGCTCCCGGTACGTTAATCAATGTGGCCATGAATAATCCACCGGTTAAAGATTCCATGGCACTGATAGTTTCTTGTCGTTGACTGAGCGTCTCGATCAGAACCGTGGTACGATCAACATGCGTTAATTCGTATAAGCGGCTCGTCACACGTCCCTTAATCCAAGCCACGGCCCGTTCATTCAGCACCCACTGCTGTGGCGAAGTCGATGACTCCACCCGCACGTCGACTTGACCCGGTCGTGCATAAATGCCTGTTTTGGGATGTTGCCCTGAAAGCAAGGGTAGCAATTGATGTGCGATAACCGATTCATCCATATCAAAAGATGTTAAGGTTCTTCGAATCACCGGATGACTCAGCGGCCCTTGACGCAACCATGGCAATAAAAAATCACGAGCTACCCCTTGAAGTTCTCTGGGAGGACCAGGCAGGAGAACGGTCACGCCTGACACATCCTCGATGAGTTGCCCCGGGGCTTGCCCATGGGGATTTTGCCAGACTGTAGCTCCTGTAATCACTTGAGCTTGTCGCGACACAGATTCCTGCCAACCTATATTCCGTCCATGATGGGCAGCTATATAATCTATCGTGGTCGAATCTACGATGAGATCCCGGTGATAATAGCGAGCTACGGCGTCTTTGGTCAGATCATCGGCGGTCGGGCCTAATCCGCCTATCACAATCACGAGATCCACATGCTGATGCATCCACTCTAATGCTTGCGATATGGCCGTTACATCATCCCCAACAACCATGTGCCATTTGGTATGAATTCCGACCGATAACAGCTGTTGTGCCAGCCACGCGGCATTGGAATTGATCACTTCACCGCTTAAAACTTCATCGCCTACCGCCACGAGGCCGGCAAGATTAAACACGCCTGTCCCTCCGTACTATCAGGTATTATGATCATGCCATATTTAGGGTAGAAATACAACTGTCTGACAACTCCGTGGCTTTGGGCGGGATGAAACGAAAAACGGGCGCGAAAACGTCGCGTCCGCCTATTATGAGGCTATTAAAGACCTTACGGTTTCACCGGGTAATGTTTCATGCTCTAAAAGATTATCGGCTAACGTTAATAGTTCTTCTTTGTGCTGGCTAATGAGTTCATCCACAATGGTCTGCTGTTCGGCAATAATGTCTCGAATGGTCTGATAGAGTAAATCAGCCGATAAGGCTTCCTCATGAATGACACCCAGCGGGGATAATCCCGATAGAACCATTTGGCGGGCGACATCCCACGCTTTTTCAAAATCATTAGCCGCCCCCGTGCTTTGTTCTCCCAAAATGGTACGTTCGGCCGTTGATCCGCCCAAAAGCACTTGAATCTCCGCTTTCAATTCGGAAACTGTCTGGAGCAGCCGGTCATCCTCGGGAGCATGGCGGACAAACCCGAGGGCCATGCCGCGTGGGGCGATCGTGATGGATGATACAGAGCCAGGGGAAACCAGTTCACCCACAATGGCGTGACCACTTTCATGGATCGCAACACGCCTCAGATCTTCATGCCGCAGCGTCCGGTCCATTCGTTCCCCAAGCATCACTTTATCTACCGCTTGCCGTAAATGGTGGGTGGTAATGAATTCCGCGTTGTCACGCATTGCTAAAATCGCCGCTTCATTACACACACTTTCGAGGTGAGCTCCGGAAAAACCAAATGTCTCCCGCGCGATAGTGTCCAAATCGGCATTCGCGTCTAATGGTTTATTCCGTGTGTGCAACCGCAAGATGCTTAGGCGTCCCTCACGATCAGGTAAGTCGACGCGAACCAGCCGGTCAAATCGTCCAGGACGCATCAAAGCCTGGTCTAATAAGTCAACGCGGTTGGTAGCAGCCATGACCAAAATTCGCACATCATCGCCATGGACTGGCATCCCGTCCATTTCCACGAGCAATTGATTGAGCGTTTGATCATATTCTAAATGGGATTGGTTACTACCCCGTTTGCCCGCCATCACTTCAATCTCGTCAATAAAGATAATGGCACTGGATTTGCCCTCTTTACGTGCCAGGTTACGGGCATCTTGAAATAACTGCCGCACTCGCTGAGCGCCAACTCCTGCATACATTTCAACAAATTCCGATCCTGACGCAGACAAAAACACCGATTCGGTATATTGTGCTGCAGCCTTGGCCAGTAAGGTTTTTCCCGTACCCGGAGGGCCAGTTAATAAGATACCTTTGAGGGGACGAATCCCGAGCCGGTTGATAACTTCCGGTTTTAAAATGAACTCGAGCGCTTCCTTTAATTCATTTTTGGCGGTTTGCTGGCCACCGATATCTTGAAAGGACGTCGAAACCTGGCTGACTTGAATTTTTCGGGTATTGCGCGTGCCTAGCCGGTTTAAAATGCCAGTAGCATAGACGGCAACACCAAGTCCCAGCAATAAAACCAAGGGCCAAATATCCACGCCATCAAGACCTAAAAACACCAGAAGGGCTAACACAGTTCCGATGATAATTTCTCGCATCATGCTCCCCCACCCCCTAATCTTAAGGGCATGACTTGATCAAGCCAATGATTTTGCGATTGTAAGCTCACAAAGATATGATGATTGCCTAACTCGACCGTAGCCGTCATGTGATGATCTTTCGCTAATGTTTGAATGCTTTTATTCATCGCGACATATTGCCCTGTCGCTTCTCCCTGCGCAATGATTAATCGTAACGTATTGACCATTGCATTCATTGTAGGGCTAGCATGGTCGCGGATAATAATCTGACGAGGATTATGGCCAGTAATTTGTGTGCTGGTATTGTCAATCGCCTCATAGGTTGTCATAAGGTTAGCGTCTTTGCTTAAACTGACCGTTACGGTACCTTGCGGGGACACCTGAACCTGGCGCACTCCATTAATCCGACTAATCGATTGCATCAGAGGCGAGCGGATGGCAGAGCGAAGATAGATCCATTGGACACCGCGCAACACTGCAAACACGGCGATAAAAACAGCAAAAATCATGAAAACTTGTTTGACAGAAAACTTCATCATCCCGACTCGCCTCCTTTACGGTTGATTAACAAAACTGAATAAAAAAGCTGAACACAGGGCAGTATATCACAGCACCATCCTCTTTGGTTGCGTAAATGCTTGTCTAAATAGGAGGAATCCAACAAAGTTGGGCAAGGTTATCAGTTTTTAGGCCAATAGTGGTAGAAATACTCCCAACCTGTCCACATCGTTAAAATAATAGCCACAGCCCACAATCCATCAGCAACCCATCCACTTAATACAGCGGAAGCGCCGAGCGCAAATAATTGACTGGTAGTTTTCCACTTTGCGGGATAGCTCGCCGTCATCGTGGTACCTGCAGGTAACACAGATCGCAAGCCGGTGATGGCTAATTCACGCAATAACACAATGAAAAGAAGCCAGGCGGAAAGCCGGCCCGTCGCAATTAATGCTAAGCCGGCTCCAAGAACAAGAATCTTGTCGGCCAGAGGATCCAAATAGGACCCTACTCGCGTCGTATGCGTAAGATGCCGGGCGAGTTTTCCGTCAATAAAATCCGTCAATCCCGCCACAATAAAAATGATTAAGCCAATCCAATGCCACGCGGCCGATGGCTGAAGCCAGAAGGCAATCACCACCGGAGTTAAAAGCACTCGCGATAACGTCACATAATCGGCGACGTTCACATCAAAGCCTCCGCTGTCAAGTCATATTCGCGCGTTCCAGAAATTCGAACCGGAATGACCTGTCCAGGAGCATACCGTCCCTTAACATAGGTCACGCCGTCGATGCCTGGAGCATCCATGACCCCTCGTCCCACGCTCACGGTATCACCCATTTCTTCAATCAATAAGGGAACGACGCGACCGATATGACGGCCCCGCACTGATCCCACTAATTTTCTTTGCACCAACATGGCTTCGCGGCGCCGACGTTGTTTGACCGATTCTGGAACCGGATCCCCCAGTTTTTCGGCCCGAGTTCCTTCTTCATGCGAATACGTAAAGACCCCCACGTGATCGAATTGCATAGTCTGAATAAATTCTAACAACGTCTCAAAATGTTCGTCGGTCTCACCAGGAAACCCCACAATAAATGTCGTGCGGAGCGTAATGTCCGGTATTGCGTCACGA